>NZ_JBSFTC010000301.1:0-12608 GCF_053590415.1 Nonomuraea sp. NPDC003201 | reverse complement strand
GGCCGCACCTGGCCGGCCCCGAGTACGCCGCCCTCACCGGGTCCGCCGCGGACCTGGTGAGAGGTGTCGCGGAAGAGCTGACCCGGCGGGTCCCCGAGCTGGCGCCGGCCTACGCGGAGCGCAGGCTCGGACATCCCGCCGAGGACGTCGCGGCCACCATCGACCACCTGCGGGCCGCCCTGTACGTCGACGACCCCGAGCTGCTCTCCTCCTTCGCGGGCTGGATGGCGGACGTCCTCACGGCGCGGGGCATCCCGGCGCGGGTGCTGCTCCCCGTCTTGGAGGCGCTGGCCGAGCGCCTTCCCGGTTCTCCCCGCGCCCTCGTCATGCTGGAGGGGGCGCGCGACGTGGTGCGTCGGTAGCGCCGTCCGGTAGGAATGACGGGGCTTCGTCCCTAGTTCTTGATGCCTGTCAGGGTGACCCCCTCGATGAAGTAGCGCTGCATGAAGAAGAACAGCGCGATGATCGGCGCGATGATGGCCGCCGAGGCCGCCATGAGATAGCCCCACTGGGTGATGTACATGCTCTGGAACGACGCCAGCCCCAGCGACAGCGTGTAGTTCTCCTCGTTCTGCAGGTACAGCAGCGGCCCGAGGAAGTCGTTCCAGGTGCCGATGAACGTGAAGATGGTCACCACGATGATCGCGGGCTTGGACAGCGGCATGACGATCGTCCAGAACACCCGCCACGGCGAGGCCCCGTCGATGTAGGCGGCCTCGTCCAGCTCGAACGGGATCGTCAGGAAGAACTGCCGCAGCAGGAAGATGTTGAACACTCCCCCGCCCGCCCCGGCGAACCAGCTCGGGACCGTGAGCGGCGCGATGGTGTCGATCGCGTCCAGCTGCTGCCACATGACGAACGTCGGGATGAGCGTCACCGCGTACGGCAGCATCACGCCGCTGAGCAGCAGCGCGAACACCACGTTGCGCCCGCGCCAGCGCAGCCTGGAGAAGCTGAAGGCCGCCACCGCGCAGGTCAGCACGGTGCCCAGGACGCTGATGACGGCGATGACCACCGTGTTGAGGAAGTAGCGGGCGAACGGCTGGGTGGTGAGGGACTCGCTGAAGTTCGACCACTGGAACGGCGAGGGGATCCACTGGGGCGGCGAGATGAACATCTGCGCGTCCTGCATGAGCGCGCTGCGCACCAGCCAGACGAACGGCAGCAGGGTCGGGATCGACCCCGCCACCAGCGCCACGTAGAGCAGGATCCGGCCGTACCTGCGCGGTCTGCGCAGCCCCTGGGTCGGGGCCACGCCGCGCACGGTGGTCTTGTCCGGTGTCGCCAGGGCGGTCATCGCGCGCCTGCCATCTCGTAGTAGACCCAGCGGCGGGCGTTTCTGAACATGAGGAACGTGACCACCATAATGATCATGAACAGGGTCCAGGCGAGGGCGCTGGCGTAGCCCATCTCGCTCTCGGTGAACGCCTTGCGGAACAGGTAGTAGACGTAGAAGAGCGTGGCGTGGTTGGGGCCGCCCTCGGTCATCACGTACGCCTGGTTGAACACCTGGAAGGTGCCGACCACGCCGACCACCAGGTTGTAGAAGATGGTCGGCGTCATCATCGGCAGCGTGACGTGCCAGAAGCGCCGCCACGCGCCGCCGCCGTCGATCGAGACGGCCTCGTACAGGTGCCTCGGCACGCCCTGCAGCCCCGCCAGGAAGATCACCATGGTGTTGCCGAAGCCCCACGTGCTCATGATGATCATCGAGGGCACCGCGGTCGACTCGGCGTAGATCCACTGCGAACCCGGCAGGCCTCCCTGCCGGAGCAGGGAGTTCAGCAGGCCGAAGTCCGGGTTGAAGATCCAGATCCACAGGACGACGTTGGCGATGGCGGGGACGAGCGTCGGCAGGTAGAAGATCGTCCGCCAGACGGCCAGGCCGCGCACCTTCTGGTTGAGCAGCATGGCCACGGCGAAGCTGACGATCAGCACCAGCGGCACCGCGCCGAGCGTGTAGTACGTCGTGGTGGACAGCGACTTCCAGAACAGCTCGTCCTGGACCATGGTGGCGTAGTTGTCCAGGCCGACGAAGTTCGGGCTGGCGCCGATCGTCCAGTCGGTCATGCTGAAGTACGCCGACGCCACCATGGGCCCGATCGTGAAGATGACGAACCCGAGGATGGCGGGCAGCGCCATCAGGATGCCCCATCGTGTTTCGAGGCGGCGCATCACAGCTCCTGGGAGTGCTGCCAGCCCTGGAGCATGCTGGAGATCTTCGGCGCGACGGCCTTGAGGATCTCGGCGGCCGGGCGCTTGCCGGTCTCGAGCTCCTGGAGGGCGGGGGTGAGCACGTCGCTGGAGATGGTGGACATGTTCTTGACGCGGTTGCCGAACGTGGGCACGCCGTGGTCGCGCGCGTAGTCCACCACGGCCGTGCGGAACTCCGGCGGGTGGAGCTCGTTCTTGGTCCAGGAGTCGATGGAGGCCTGGTCCTCGTAGTACTTCTTCTCCTGGGGCATCCACAGGCCCTTGGCGAACAGGTCGACGTAGCGCGGGTCGTTGTGGAAGGCGAACAGCTCGACCGCCTCCTGCTCGTGCTCGGACCCCGCGAACACCGCCGAGGCGCCCGCCACCTGGGAGGAGGTGAACGGCTCCTTGTACTTGGGCAGCACGCCGATGCCGTAGTCGACCTTGCTCTCGTTCATGTCGAGCAGGCTCCAGTGACCGTCCACCACCATCGCCACCCGCTTGGTCTTGAGCAGGATGTTGGTGCCGGGCACGTCGTCGCCGGTCGCGGCCAGCTGACCCGGGCCGGGGGCGACGCGGTGCTTGTAGATGAGGTCCTGCAGGTTCTGGAACACCTGGATCGCCTCAGGGGTGTCGAGCAGGCACTTCTTGCCGGCCTCGTCGGCGAAGTCGACGCCGTTGCTGCGCAGGAACCCGTACCAGGCGGCGCCGTAGGTGATGCTGCTGGAGATGCCGAACTGCTTGATCTGCTTGGGGTCGAAGCCCGACTCGTCCGGGTGCT
Source organism: Nonomuraea sp. NPDC003201 (assembly GCF_053590415.1). NCBI lineage: Bacteria > Bacillati > Actinomycetota > Actinomycetes > Streptosporangiales > Streptosporangiaceae > Nonomuraea > Nonomuraea sp. NPDC003201. The sequence continues at coordinate 9,634 of NZ_JBSFTC010000301.1, read as the reverse complement.
TGCCGTTCTGGTCGATCGTCAGCTTGTAGGCGTTCTCGACGAGCTGGTCCCACGTCCACGCGGAGGCGGCGTCGGCGGGCGGCGTCACCCCGGCGGCGGCTACGGCGGACTTGCTGTACCACAGCAGCTCGATCTCGTTCGCGGTCGCGACACCGTGCAGGTTGTCCTGGCCGCTCCACAGGTACGCGTCCGGCAGGTATCCGGCCAGCTGCGGATATTTCTTCAAATAGGGGAACAGGTTGACCAGCTTGCCCTGCTGGCCCAGCCGGTACGACATCGCCAGCGGCACGTACCCGGCGTCCGGGAGCCGGTTGCTGGCCACGAGCGTGTTGAGCTTCACGTCGTACTCGTCGGGCGTGTAGAGCGGCTTGACCGTCACCCCCGCGTGCTTCTGCTCGTACTGCTTGAGCATCCGCTCGACAGCCGCCTTCTCGAACGTCGAGCCCCAGTACATGAACTGGAGCTGCACGTTCTTGCCGCCCGAGCCGGAGCCCGAGCCGCCGCCGCAGGCCGCGGCCGCGGTGCCGAGGGCGGCGAGCCCGCCCAGCTTCAACAGGTCGCGTCTTCTCATCCGCGTCTTTCCTTACGCGAGGGGGATCCAGACCCGCATCGGGCCGCCGTCCCGGTTGTCCCACTGGAAGTAGGGGACGGCGGTCGCGGTCACGCTGGTGCTGGTCGCCAGGGTTTTCGTGGTGTACGGCAATCCGCCGCGCGGCTGGTCCACGGCGGCGGCGTCGGTTTCGATCAGTACGGTGCGCCCGACGCCCGGGAGGTCGTCCACGGGCTTCAGACGCAGGGGTGCCTGGGGGCTCAGGGCGAGGTCGTCCACCTCGACGCCCTCGGGCTGGTCGGTCTGCTCGAAGCAGTAGACGAGCGGTCCGCGCTCCAGGGCCACGCTGCCCCGCAACGCGTCGATCCTGCGGTGGGGGTGGACGATCCTGGGCGTCATGTCGAGCCGGAGCTCGACCGTGTCGCCCCGGCGCCACTGACGACGGATACAGAAATATCCGTCGTCGGCGGCTTGGGCGGGGCTGTCATCGATGGTGGTGTTCTCGCTCCAGGCGGGGATGCGCAGCGCGAGCTCCCATTCGCCCTCGTCCTCGATCGTGATGCGGACGAGCCCGTCCCACGGGTAGTCGGTCTCGATCCGGACCCGGCCGTTCACGGTGCCGGGGACGTACTGGTGCAGCTGGAGGCCGGCGTCGGTGGTCGTGGCCAGGTAGGAGCCGAGCGAGGCCACCAGGCGCATGATGTTCGGCGGGCAGCAGGCGCACGCGAACCACTCCCTGCGCCGCCCGAGATAGGCGTCCTCGACGAGGTCGGAGCGGCGCTGCAGCGGGTTGACGTAGAAGAAGCGCACGCCGTCGGCCGACGTGGAGGCGGCGAAGGCGTTGTAGAGCGTGCGCTCGATCAGGTCGGCGTGGCGGCCGTGGCCGGTGGCCAGGAGCAGCCGCCAGTTCCAGTGGATGCTCGCGATGGCGGCGCAGCTCTCGCTGTAGGAGCGGTCGGAGGGCAGCTCGTACCGCTCGCCGAACGCCTCGCCGTCGTGGCGCGAGCCGTGGCCGCCCGTGATGTACGTCTTGGTGGCGACCATGTCCTCCCAGCGGCGCAGCGAGCACTCCAGCAGCGACTCGTCACCGGTCTCCAGGTAGACGTCGACGATGCCGGCCTCCAGGTAGAGCTGGCGCACGGCGTGCCCGACCGCGGTGCCGGCCTCGCGGACCGGCAGGTGGTCCTGGGCGTACAGCATGCCCATGCCGCTGTCCTTGATGAGGCCCTTGCCGCGGTTGTCGATCAGCTTGGACGCCAGCTCCAGGTACGTGCGCTCGCCGGTCAGCCGGTACAGCTCGACCAGCGCGGTCTCGACCTCGGCGTGGCCGTCGATGCCGTCGTTCCCGCCGGTCAGGAACTCCTCCACCAGGTGGTCGGCGAAGCGCCTGGCGACCTCGACCACCCCGTCGCCGATCCCGGCGCGGGCGGCGGCCACCGCCGCCTGGAACAGGTGGCCGGCGCAGTACATCTCGTGGCTGTACTCGAGCTCGGCGTAGATCTTGTCCGGCTTGACGACCTGGTAGTGCGAGTTGAGGTAGCCGTTGTCCCGCTGGGCCTTCTTCAGCACGGCCGCGGCCTGGTCGGCGAACTCGGCGTACGCTGGCTCAGGGGCGCGGACGTACTCCCACGCGATCGCCTCCAACTGCTTGTAGAGGTCGGAGTCCTGGAAGCGGTAACCCTGGAAGGGCCCTTCGCCCTCACCTCCGGCGCGGCGGAGGTTGGGCAGCACGCCCGAACGCTCCATCTGCTCCAGGCCCAGCGGGATGCTGTCCTCATGATTGATCCGCTGCCATCGCGCGAACGGGCCGCCGGTGATGACGACGTCATTGATGCCGATCGGCCGCCACAGTGCCCGACTGGACGGAACGACAGGACTCTGGTGCATCAAGCTCCTCAACCTCAACTCGGGGCCTCGCTGAGAAAACCTTGGGAATAGGTTTTCTCAAACGGAGGGTAAGGTGTGATACATCACAGGTCAAGAGCGGATGCTTGTGCGAAAGGGGACTCGGTTGATCAGTCCTTCGGATGGGACGGCGAAGACCATCACGATCAGGGACGTTGCGGCCGCGGCCGACGTGTCGATCGGCACCGCGTCCAAGGCGCTCAACGGCCGCGGCCGGATGCGGGACGAGACCCGCGACCGGGTGCTCGCCGCCGCCGAACGGCTCGGCTTCCGGCCCAATCCGCTGGCCCAGGGGCTGCTGGCGGGCCGCACGTACACGGTGGGCCTGGTCACGGGCGACAGCTTCGGCCGCTTCAGCATCCCGGTGATGCTGGGCGCCGAGGACGCGCTCGGCGCGGGGCAGATCTCGGTGTTCATGTGCGACACGCGCGACGACCCGATCAGGGAGCGGCACTACGTCGAGCGCCTGCTGGCCAGGCGCGTCGAGGGCATCATCGTCACGGGGCGGCGCACCGAGCCGCGCGCCGGCATCGGCCATGACCTGCCCGTTCCCGTCGTGTACGCGATGACGCAGTCGACCGACGACTCGGACGTGTCGATCATCCCGGACGACGAGGGCGGCGGGGCGCTGGCCGCCCGCCACCTCATGGCGACGGGCCGCACCCGCATCGGCCACGTCACCGGGCCGCAGCGCTTCCAGGCCGCGCGGCGGCGCGCCCAGGGCCTGACCACCGCCCTCGCCTCGGCCGGGCTGTCACCGGCGGGCGAGATCCTGTACGGGCAGTGGAGCGAGGAATGGGGGCGGCAGGGGGCCGACGTGCTGCTGCACGCCGCGCCCGACGTGGACGCCATCTTCTGCGGGAGCGACCAGATCGCCCGCGGGGTCGCCGAGACGCTGCGCGAGCGGGGGCGGCGGGTTCCCGAGGACGTGGCGCTGGTCGGGTTCGACAACTGGGAGCCGATGGCGCTGGGGTGCCGGCCGCCACTGACGACCGTGGACATGAACCTGGGGGAGATCGGCCGGATGGCGGCCCGGCACCTGCTGGACGTCATCGCGGGCAAGCCCGCCACCGGCGGCGTCACGATCGTCCCGGCCAGCCTGGTCCTGCGCGAGTCCACCCGCCGCGCCGCCCCGTAGCGGAGGGAGCTGCAAGGCGCTGCAAGGGCGGCGGATGGGGTTGACCGGTGCTGTGTAACACCTTACTGTGCGCCAGGGAAAACCTATTCCCATCCTTAAAGGAGTCCGGATGGACCGAGGATGCCGCAGCGCCCCGAAAGCCGCCAGGGGCGCCAGGCGAATCACCGTGGCGGCAGTCGTACTCGCCTCCTTACTCACCGGCGTGTCGCAGCCCGCGCACGCCGCCGCGCCGACCGCGACGGTCGTCGACATGTTCGGCAGGACCGTCAACGACTACGGCGTCAAGCTCGTCGACTGGCAGGGCTACCTGGCCAACCCGTACGTCGAGCTCACCGTCAAACCCCCGACCGGCGTCCAGTACCCCGTCACGATCGACCTCAAGGCCGAGGGCACCTCCAGGCTCATGATGGACCTGCCCAGCCAGCTCACCGCCACCGGCGCCACCAAGACGCTGACGTTCGCGAGCGCGAGTGACCAGAAGGTGTTCCGCCTCGCGATCCACTCCAAGCGGGGCCCCGGCCAGGATGAAAGTTACACGCTCAAGCTGAACATCCGGGACGGGTCCGGCACGACGACCCTGCAGCAGATGCCGATCCGGGTGCAGCAGGACGAGAAGACCGCGCTGCAGCCCAGCCTGCCCATCAACTTCGACTACCGCTACGACAACATCACCGGTTACTTCAACGAGCCGAACTTCCGGAACGCCGCCGAAGAAGCGGTGAAGGACTGGTTCAGGTTCTTCGACATGCAGCCGTTCGACACCGTGGCGGCCGGGGCGGAGAACAACCACCTGCCGGGCAACGACTGGCAGAACAACATCAACGTCACCAACAACGCCGCCTACAACGGCATGTACGTGTTCTTCCGCGGCATCCAGACCCCGTACTCGACCGGCTACCCCGCCGCCAACGGCAAGTACAGCACCCGCGGCGGCCAGCAGCTCGCGGGCCCGCTGCACCGCTCGACCGCGATGATCTTCGAGTACGACGAGGCCGGCAAGCAGCTGTTCACCTCCCTGGCCGACGAGGACTGGTACAAGACGGAGATCGCGGGCTCGGTGCTCGACGTGCACGGGCTGGTCATGCACGAGTACGGCCACGCCGTCGCCTACCACAGCGACTGGGCCGGGATGCGCTCCTACGTGGCTTCCGGTGGCAATGACCCCGATGTCGTCGCCTACGAGGGCTACCCCGTCCCCCTGGACAGCAGCTACCACATCCCCGGCGACCAGAAGTACTGGGACCGGCTCAGCGGCCAGAACGGCGGCTGGACCCACATGTTCCCCACCCGCCGGTGGATGCTGACCAAGCTGGCGCTGCTGGTCGCGGAGAACGCCGGGTGGAAGCTCAACCGCAACCTCACCCCGTTCCTGCCGCCGTCCATCGTCACCACCTCCCTGCCGTCGGCCACGCCGGGCACGGCCTACAGCCAGACCCTTCAGGCCAAGGGCGGCGTGCCGTTCTACGACTGGCAGGTCACCGGCGGCTCCCTGCCCGCGGGGCTCACGCTCGACCGGTTCACCGGCGCGATCAGCGGCACCCCCACCACGGCCGGGACGTCCAGTTTCACCGTCCAGCTGCGTGACTACGACAAGCTCAGCACGCCGCAGACCAGGACCTTCCAGCTGACGGTCGGCACCGGCGGCGGCACCTCCACCAACGTGGCCGGCAGCGCGACCCCGTCGGCGTCGTACACCTCCCCGTGGGAGAGCGTGGCTGCCATCAACGACGGCATCGACCCGCCCGGCTCGAACGACACCGTCAACCGCCGCTGGGGCACCTGGCCCAACACCGGCAGCCAGTGGGCCGAGCTCACCTGGCCGTCCGCCCAGACCCTCAAATCCGCCGACGTCTACTTCTTCGACGACGCCGACGGCGTGCGCCTGCCCGCCTCCTGGAAGCTCCAGTACTGGAACGGCAGCGCCTACGTCGACGTCCCCGGCACGTACCCGACCGCCGTCAACGCCTACAACAAGGTCACGTTCAACCCGATCAGCACCACACGACTACGCGTGGTCCTGCAGAGCGGCCAAGCCTCGGTGGGACTGCTCGAAGTGAAGGCCTACACCTAGAAGGGTTCAATGCGGAAGATCGCCATCTTCAGCGCGCTGGCTGCCCTGGCCGGCGCGCTGTCGGTCCCCTCTCCCAGCCTCGCCGCACGCCAGCCCGCTCCCGCGCTGGACGTGTTCGACATCTTCTACCGCAAGGTCAACGACTACGGCGTCCAGCTCGTGGACTGGCAGGGCTACCTCGCCAACCCCTACATCGAGCTCACCGTGCGCGCGCCGAAGGTCCCCGGCATCCAGTATCCGCTGAAGGTGGATCTGCAGGCCAAGGGCACGTCCCGGCTGATGTTCAACATGCCGAGCGAGCTGACGGCCGCCGGGGCGACCAAGTCCTTCACGCTCACCGGCCCCGCCGACCGCGAGGTCGTACGGCTGGCCATCCACTCCAAGCAGAGCGGCGGCCAGGACGAGCAGCACCAGTGGATCATGAAGACCACGGACGCGAGCGGCGCCACCGGCACCCAGACCATGCCGATCCGGGTGCAGCAGGACGAGAAGACCCCGCTCAAGCCGACGATCCCCATCGACTTCGACTACCGCTACGACGACATCACCGGCTACTTCAAGGACCCCGGCGTCCGCAAGGCCGCCGAGGCCGCGGTGCGGAACTGGTTCGCGTTCTTCGACCTGCAGCCGTTCGACACGGTCCCGGCTGGCGACGAGGTCAACCGGCTGCCGGGCGATGACTGGCAGAACGAGGTCGAGGTCTCCAACGCCAAGCCGTACAACGGCATGTACGTCTTCTTCCGCGGCATCCAGACCCCGTACTCGACCGGCTACCCCACCATCAACGGCAAGTTCCACACCCAGAACGGCAAGCCCACCCCCTACCACCGCTCGACCAGCATGATCCTCGAGTACGACGAGCAGCTGATGAAGCTGTTCACCTCGCTCAAGGACGAGGACTGGTGGAAGACCGACCTCGGCCAGGTGATCGACGTCGAGGGCCTGGTCATGCACGAGTACGGCCACGCGGTCGCCTTCCACAGCGACTGGCAGGGCATGGCCGACTACGTGGCCTCCAAGGGCAAGGACGACCAGGAGGTCATCGACTACCAGGGCTACCCCGTACCGCTCGACACCAGCTACCACGTGCCCGGCGACGACCCGTACTGGGACCGGATCAGCGGGCAGAGCGGCGGCTGGCGGCACGTCTTCCCGACCCGCAGGTGGGAGCTGACCAAGCTGTCACTGCTGATCGCGGAGAACGCCGGCTGGAAGCTCAACCGCAAGCTGACCCCGTTCCTCAAGCCCTCGATCGAGACCGCCACCGTGCCCGCCGCCACGGTCGGCGCCGCCTACCAGCACAAGCTCGCCGCCAAGGGCGGCGTCCCGTTCTACGACTGGCAGATCACCGGCGGCGCTCTGCCGGAGGGGCTCACCCTCGACAGGTTCACCGGAGCCGTCACCGGCAAGCCCGCCAAGGCCGGGTCGTACGAGTTCACCGTCCAGCTCAGGGACTACGACAAGCTGAGCGCCCCCGTCACGCGTGACTACATGCTCACCGTCGGATAGCACGAAGGAGGGCGGCGGAGACCCCGCCGCCCTCCCCCTTTCGTCTTTCGTCTTTCGTCTTTCGTCTTTCGTCAGAGGCCGTAGCGGCTCTTCAGGTGCCGCCACCAGTCCCGGAACATCCACTTGTCGAACTCCGTGATCTGCGTCGCGCTGCCCGCCTTCATCAGGAAGCAGCACTGGCCCGTCGGAGTCCAGTCGTAGAAGTCGTCCAGGCCGAACGAGTGGCCCATCTCATGCAGCAGGATGTGGATGTTGTCGGCGTTGAGGTTCGACATGTAGTACTCACTGCCGATCCGCTGCCCCCAGTCGCCCCCGGCTCCCCCGCCGAACCCGGCGGTCAGCCAGAGCGACATGTCGTAGTGGTGCGAGGCGCCGCCCGGGCAGTTGGGGTACTGGCCGCTCTGGTTGAAGAACCGGCCGCAGGGCTCGGAGCACTGGGGCGCGTTCTCGCGGATGTTGTTGACGTAGATGTCCACGGAGTTGTCGCTCCACTGCAGCTGCGCCCGGTCCCGTACGGCCCAGCCCACGACCTTGACCGGCACGTTCGCGTAGGGCCAGCCGTTGTGGCCGGCCATGACGTCCATCCACTTCTTGAACTGGCGGCCCAGCGCCGCGTGGATCTGGTCACGCTGCGCCGCGGTCACTGTGGCGGTGGTGTCCCAGCGTACGCAGTAGTTGATCGAGCCGCCGTTGGCCATGATCTGGTCCCAGCCGTAGTTGCGGAACCCGTACAGGTTGGGGTACGTGCTCTCGACGTGCTGCCAGACCTCGTTGAGCGGGGTGACCAGGTTGGCGGGCGGGTTCCAGTTCGAGGTGCCGCCGCCGGAGTCGGGGGCCCACGCCTTGACCTCCAGCAGGCCGACCGAGCCCGCGCCGCTCTGCAGCTGGACGCGCAGGCGCGTGGTGCTGACCTGCGTGAAGGTCACCTTGTTGTAGGCGTTGACCGCGACCGGGTACGAGGCGGAGATGTCGACGTAGGCGCTGCCGTTCCAGTACTGGAGCTTCCAGGAGGCGGGGACGCGGACGCCGCCGCCGTCGTCGAAGAAGTACACGTCGGCGCCCTTGAGGTTCTGGGTCGAGCTCCAGGTGAGCTCGGCCCACTGGGTGCCGGTGTTGGGCCAGGTGCCCCAGCGGCGGTTGACGGTGTCGTTCGAGCTCGGCGGGTCGATGCCGTCGTTGATGGCCGCCACGCTCTCCCACGAGGAGGTGTAGGAGGCGGACGGGGTCGCGCTGCCGGCCACGTTCGTGTCGGCCAGGGCGTTCTGGATGGGTAAGAAGAACGTGATGATCAGGAGGAGGGGCAGGACGGCCAATCGTTTCATTCGGGCCTCTCTGGTTGTGGTAGCGCTAACATTCGAGGGATCACCGGTAGGTGATGTCGGACGAAGAGTAGATGCAGTTCACGCCGTCGGCCCCGGATCCGATCTTCACCGGCTCCTGGCCCTTGGGGACGCCCCGGTACTTCTCGCAGATGGTCGCGCTGCCGTACACGGTGATCCGGCTGAACCTGGCCGTGTCGCCCCAGTTCGTGTTGATCCCGGCCAGAACCTTGGTGGTGCGGACGGTGACGCCGTCCATGACCACGTTCCGCCGGTAGGAGGTGGAGCAGTTGCCGCAGGCGCGGTAGAGCTTGCCCGAGCCGTGCACCTGGAAGTTCCTGATGGTCAGCGTGCCTGCGCCGTTGTGCTGGAACACCTTGTCGGAGGCGGACTTGGCGCCGCCGCCGTCCACCAGGTAGGTCGCCGACGAGCTGGACGACTTGAACGTCGCGGCGTCCTCGCCCACGTCGTTCCACCACACGTTGCGGATGGTGCACGAGCCCTCGCAATGGATGCCGTCGCCGGCCGGTGCGTCGATGATGACGTTCTGGATGGTGCCGCCGTTGGCCACGACGAACATCGGATCCTGGCTCTCGCCCTGGCCGCCGTCGCCGATGCCGTAGTAGCGCTTCATGCCGCCGTCGAAGAACGTGCCGGCGTTGCGGGTCGAGGTGAGGTGCACGCTGCCGGTGTCCGAGGGCCAGGGGCCGCTGCCGTCGGTCGGGGCTGCCTGCGCGGGTGGCGCCGCGGTGACGGCGGCCAGCAGTCCGGCGGCCATCGCTGTGGCCACCACGGTGGAACGGAATCGGAATGTCAAGGTCGCTCCCTCTTTGGTAAGCGCTTTCCCAACGGGACTGAACCGCGCCTGCTTTGATCGCACGGGCACGGGTCCACGTCAAACCGGGGACGGGGCGGTCGCCGCCGACCTGCGGGTTCGGGCTGAAAGTTTCATCTTTCCCGGGCCCCTGAATTGTCGGCCCGGCCGCGTAGGGTGCCCGCATGGCGATGCTCATCGGGAGGGAGCGACCCGTGGCCGTGCTCCGCGGCGAGGTCGAGCGCACGCTCGACAGCCACGGCGCGCTGGTGCTCGTCACCGGCGAGGCGGGCATCGGCAAGAGCGCCCTGGTGGCGGGCGCGGCGGC
>NZ_JBSFTC010000300.1:0-12808 GCF_053590415.1 Nonomuraea sp. NPDC003201 | reverse complement strand
GCCCGCGACGTCGAAGGCGAGCTGTTCCAGCGCGGCGGCGGTGCCCTTGCGGCGGCGTACGGCCACCGCGTCCGCCACCTCGGCGCGCGAGACGCCCTCCCTGTCGATGCCGACCAGGGCCGCGACGTACGGCACGATCCACTCGTCGCAGGTCTCGACGAACCAGTTGGCGTACCAGGTGTCGAGGTCGTCGTCGATGACGCGTACCTGCTCCTCGATGATCCGCAGCAGCGCCCGCAGCGGGTGGCCCCGCTCCTCGTCCCTGCTGCGGTGGATGGCGGGCAGCAGCGCGGCCAGCTCGTCGCGGGTCATCGGGCCACCTCCACGTGCAGGACGACGAACCCGTCCAGGCCAGGTGTGATCAGGACGAGCTCGGCGGGGTCGATGTGGACGCCGTCGGCCCGGGTCCTGGCCGGTTTCGCGGGTATCCGGTCGGCCACGCCGGTGACCGCGGCGGCGTCGGGGGCGGTCGTGCCGAGGGTGGCGCCCAGCCGTACGACGTCGGCGAACGCGACGCCGGGCACGCGCTGGAGCTCCGCGACGACCTCGGACAGATACAGGCTGCGCCCGAGAGCCCGCGCGTCGAACCCGAACGCCGACTCCAGGGCCGCGCGGGCCTGCGGGCCGACCAGGTCGGGGGCGCGGTCGGCGTCGATCCACACGTTCGCCTCCAGGACGACGTTCCACAGGGTGCGCGGCGCCGCGGCGACCGGCACGCCGGGGTCGCCGTAGCGGCGGCAGGCCGCGAGCAGGCCGCGCAGGAGGTCGGAGTCCGGCTCGATCGGCGCGTCGTCCACGCCCGCCACCGTCACGTGGACCAGTTCCCTGCCGCCCGCGCTCAGGCGGGTCGCCGCGGCCTTGCCGATGCCCGCGCGGGCCAGGGTGAAGTCCGCGTAGTCGCGCAGGCCCACCAGCCGGTCCATGGCCAGCGTGGGCAGCGGCGCCCGGCCGCGCAGCGCCGAGTCCGCGTCGTGGTCGGTGCCGCCGCTCGCGTGCAGCGGGTTGGTCACCGCGCTGATGCCCAGCGGCTTGGTCTGCAGCTGGCTGAGCTGCCCGGCGCGCACGTTGCCCGCCCTGCCGATGCCCACGCGGTAGGTGAAGGCCACGTTGCCGGTGCCGGTGGGCAGCCGCGATCCGCGCCGGCCGTCGCCGAACTCGACGGTCGCGCCGCCCGCGGCGTCCACGCTCAGCTGGTAGGCCCGCTCGGACGGCCCCGCCCAGGCCAGCTCGGGGACCTCGTGCCAGGCGATCCCGCCCACCCTGACGATCAGCTCCGCCTCGGCGCCGTCGGCGTCGGGGGTGGCGAGGTACGTCAGCGGCTGCTGTCCCAGGGTGAAGCGCTGGCCGGCCGTGCCGGCGTCGCCGCTGCCGGCCGCGGGTTCGAGCTTCGTCTCGCCGTTCGTGGCGCGTACGACGTTGGCCCAGACGGTGACGGTGGAGCGGCGGTAGCTGCCGCGCAGCGGGGCCGCGAGGTCCAGCACGGTGTGGTCCGGCACGCCCCCCGACGAGGAGACCCGCCGGGTGCCGATGACCCGCGCGACCTCGCCGCTCGGCGGGGTGAGCGGGCCCGCGTCCTGCGGCATCCCGGACACGACGATCGTACGGCCGGTCGGCAGGTCCTGGATCACCACGCCGAGGTCGATCGAGCCGCCCTCGACGGGCCCCGTGATGGGCTCGTCGGCCAGGGTGAGGGGCTCGGCCTGGACGTAGAAGGTGTAGCCGCGCAGCTCGGACAGGGAGCGCCCGGCGTCGCCGTGCTCCTCGGGGAACCAGGGCGCCACCAGCACGAGCGCGGTCACCCTGCCGGAGACGCCGTAGCGGGCCAGGCCCAGCGTGCGCACCTCTTTCACGAGGTTGACGTTCACGAGGCCGTCGCCGGAGACCACCACGATCCAGCTTCCCGGGAGGATGCGCGGGTAGTCGGCGTCGAGCGGGAGCAGGGTGCGCGCGCCCGCGTCGGAGTCGTACAGGCCCTCGTCGAGCTCCCAGTCGGAGTCGTCCGCGGCGACCTCGCCGACCACCCCGCCGGATGTCGCGGGCGGGAGCGGGGCGGCGGAGCCGAACGTGGCCGCCTTGGCCCGCAGGACCTCCAGCCGGACGAACTCCGCCTCCTCGTCGCCGTCCTCGGCCATCCCGACCGGGGACAGGGCCGGGGACAGCTGGAGCCAGGCGGCGGTCACCTGCGCGTCCAGATCGGTCTCCGCCGACTCGACGATCCTCAGCAGGGGCGATCCGTCGGTGAAGTGGAAGAGCAGGCGGTCGTTGGGCGCGAGCCCGGTCGCGATCCCTTCGACGTGCACCACCCGCAGGGAGGCCACGCGGCAGCGGGTCAGCCGCGTCGGGCGGCGCAGCCTGGGCGGCAGCGCGCCCCACGACGGGCGGGCCACCAGCTCCTCGGCCGTCTCGAAGATCTGCGGCTTGGCGCCGGGGTCGGGCACGCTCTGCACCCTGGCGCCCGCGGGCACCCGCACGAGCGGGTCGCCGGGGTCGGGGTCGAGGGTGTAGGCCAGCCAGGCGCTCGCCGCCAGCCCCGGCCGGGGCCGGTAGCCGACGAGCGCGGCCAGCTCCACCAGCGAGCGCCGTTCCTTGGCCGTCGCGAGGTAGCCCTCGTCGGCGATGCGTTCCTGGTAGAAGGTCAGCACGTCGCCGACGCAGGCCCACGCGTCCAGCAGCGCCAGCGCGGGGTCGTCGGGGGCGCGCGTGGTGAGCCTGGCCAGCTCGGGATGGTCGGCGGAGGCCAGCCGCCCGATCATCCTGGCCAGGAACGCCGCCCGGGTGCCCACGCGGACGCTCAGGCTCGACCTTCCTGGCGGGTTGGCCACCTTTCCGGGCGGCAGCGGTGTCCCCGAAGCGCACCGCCCGCAACATCCCGCCGCTTCACCGCAGCTCATACCGGCTCACCGCCCTCCCACGAGATCCAGCGTCAACGTCCCGGCCGAGGGGATCTCCAGCGGGCCGAACGCCAGCGCGCCGCCGGGAGGCACGGGCGGCCCGGTGGAGACCGTGCGGGCCAGCCGGACGACGCTCGCCGACACCACTCCCGGCACGGCCATGGCCTCGGCCAGGATCCGGCTCACGTACAGGCCGGTGCCGAAGGTGAGGCGGTCGGGGTCGAACATGCCGCCCGGCGCGTCGCCGAGCCGGGCCCGCAGCGCGACGGTGACGGCCGAGCGGGCCGCGGTCGCCGCCAGGCAGACGCGTAGCCCGAGGTCGACCGCGACCAGCCGGGGCGGGTCGGCCCGCAGGTCGTGCCCGATCCGCCGGACCTGCTCCAGCCGGGTCCGCACCGCCTCCAGGGGGAACTCCTCGCCGCAGCGGCCGCGCAGGGGGTCGATCGCCACGTCGGCCTCGTACCAGCCGCCGGTCCAGGCCAGGTCGGTGGCCGCGCTCTGGACTCCCGGCTGGGCGGCGGCGATCGTGGCGTAGTCCTCGGCGGTGACCGCCCGTATCAGGCGGTGCCGGTAGGCGGTGGGGCCGAGCAGGCGGGCTTCGGCGACCGGTTCGGGGTCGATGCCGCCCGTTGCGGCCAGCGGGTTGCGTACGCCGGTCACGGGCACCGCGATGGGGCACGAGGCCACCAGGTGGGCCACCGCCTCGGGGCCGACGTTGCCGGCCGTCCCGTTGCCGATCCGCAGGCGCAGCTCGAAGCGCTGGCCGGGGCGGACCCCGCGGCCGTACTTTCCGTCGCCGAAGCGCAGGTGCGAGCTGCCCTCGTCGTCCGCCTCGACGACGACGTGCCGGTCCTCGGGGCCGCTGCCGATCAGGTCGGCCCGCACCGTCCACGTCTCGCGGTCGGAGGTGAGCCACAGCTGGGCCAGTGCCGTACGCGGGTCCTGGGTGAGCGCGGCGGCGGCGGGACCGGCGGCGACCGGCTCGGCGGGGTCGAGCCCCGCGCCTGCGCCCCAGGTGGCGGCCACCTCGGCCGCGTCGGCGGCGTCCAGCGGCAGGCCGAGGCGGGCCTGGGCGGTCAGCCTGGCCAGCCTGGCCAGCTGACGCGGCCGGGGTGTGGTGTCAGCGGGGATGCGGGCCAGCGTCAGGGCCTGGCCCGCCGCGACGGTCTCGGGAGCGGGGTAGGGCGCGCGGCGGGTGAGGGGCGCGTGCGGCAGCACGGGCTCGAAGCGCACCCGTACGGGGTCGCGCTCCGGGCGGCCGAGCCCCTCGCACCGCACGGGACCAGGCTCCCCTTCGGGCACGGTCAGCGTGCCGGTCTCGGTGGCGCCGTGGTCGACGAGGACCACGTTGGCCCTGGCCACGCTCACGTCCTCGAACAGGCAGCACTCCTCGCCGCCGATGGCGGCCAGGCACAGGTCGAACGTCAGGGCGTCGGCGCACGCCCAGCTCACCCGGAGCAGCGGCTGGTCGTAGACCGGGTCGTCGAGCTCCTCGACCTCGGTCAGCCGTACGGCCTGGCGGTGGGTGACGTCCCGGTCGCCCGGCACCCCGGTCAGCGGGCCGCGTACCTCCTCGAAGATCACCACGTCGCCGGGGCACAGGCCGAGCAGCCGCTCCGACCGCTCCTCGTCGCACCAGCCGTCCACCAGCGTCGCGGTGGTCGCGCCGCGCGGCAGGCAGCACTCCTCGCCGCCCCAGGTCCACAGCCGGATGCGGTTGCGGGCGGGGCTGACGGCCACGTCGTGCTGCAGCACCGGCTCGTACACCTGGTAGCCGCCGCCGGGCGCGAGGCGGCGCAGCTCGCCTTCCGAGACCATCGGGCGGCCGCCGAGCGCCGGTACCGCCGTCACGAACCGGTAGCCGCCCGCGTGCAGGACCCCCGGCTCCTCGACCTCCAGGTGCACCCAGGTGCGCGCGTTGCAGCCGTCGTGCATCCGGTAGTCGACCAGCCGCAGGTGCCGCCGCACCGACGTCCGCAGCCGGGCCGTGCCCAGGTACGCCTCGGTGGCCACCGCGTCCTGGCGGTAGGAGAGCTGGTCGCCGACGTAGGCGAGCAGCTCGACCAGCGTGACGCCCAGGTCGGGGATCTGCCGGTCGGTCCAGGAGGGGGAGGTCAGCGCGAGCCGGTCCAGGATGAGCCGCCGGAAGCTCGCGTAGTCCTTGGCGAGGTAGTCGATGACCGCCCGGTCCTCCTCGCCCGGCGGGCAGGGGGCCGTCGCGCCGCAGTCGCTCTCCTCGCCGCAGTCGCCGGTGAAGGTGCCAGTGAAGGTGCCGGTGAAGGTGCCAGTGAAGGTGAAGGCGGCCCGGGCGTATCGGGGGTCGAGGTCCTGCGCGCAGGCCAGCTCCACCTCGTACGGCGAGCGGTCCCCGAGCCGGTCGAGGTGGACGACCAGCTCGTCGTAGCGACCGGCCCGCGCGGCGACCACCTCGACGTGGACGGCCCGCACCACGCGCCCGGGACCGGTGATGGCGACGTCGTCCGCCTCCGGCACGGGCTCGGGAGCCTTGCCGAGCAGCACCAGCCGCAACGTGCGCGCCTCGTTGTCGACCTGCACGCCCGCGATGCCGCCCCATCCGCAGGCGCGGTCCCGTTCCCGCCGCGCGCGGGGCGGGCAGCCCTCGTCGGCCGTCATGGCCCGGTCCTCCGTTCGACGGTGACCGAGTTGAGCTCCCCGGTCAGCAGCAGCACGTACGCCACCGACACCAGCAGCGCCCCCTCCTCGGCCCGCACGTCCACGCGCTCGACCCGCAGGTCGTCGGGCAGCCACTGCTGCAGGGCGGCCTGGAGGGTGTACTCGACGGCCCCGGCCAGTTCGGGGCTGTTGGGGGCGAAGACCAGCCGCAGGACGCCGGTGCCGAAGTCGGGCCGGTTGACCCGCTCCCCCGGGATCGTGAACAGCAGCTGCTCGACCATGTCGCGCACGTGGTCCTCGTCCGTGGTGGTGGCCGATCTGCCGTGCGCGTCGACGTGGAAGGGAAAGTCGAGGTGGGTGCTCATGATCCCGCCGCCCTGAGCTGCGTCGAGGTGATGACCGGCGTGCCCTGGGGGGCCTTGGCCGCCGACTGGCTGACACCGGCGCCGGGTCCCGCGGGCTCCAGGACGACCGGCTTGCCGAGCACGAAGACCCGGGTGGAGGCGGCCAGCGCGAAGTCGACGGTGACGCAGGGGCTCGGCGGGGTCGCGCCCGACAGCGCGCAGCCCGCCACCGCGACCACGTCGCCGACGGTCACCACCGGCGCGCCCCCGGCCAGGACCACGGTCTGGCCGGGGACGATCGTGGCCTTGCCCTGGTGCAGGCAGGTCACCTGCGAGGCGACGGTCAGGAGGAAACCCGGCATCGTCGGCACCCCTCTCAGGCCGGCTTCACGACGAGCGCGCCGTTGTTGATGTTGACGAGCCCGACGAGGTTGATGGCCGGCGCGGTGATGGTCACGCCCGAGGTGTCGACCGTGATGGCCGCCGACTGGGACTGGAGCAGCACGCCGCTGCCCTTCATCGGGGCCACCGGGGTGTCGGACAGGGCGATCTTGCTCTTGCCGATGGTCTCGATGAGGAGCGCGGGCGCCGCCGGGGGCAGCAGCTTGGCGGTGGCGGGCGCCTCTTCCCGGCTCCCCCAGAAGAAACCCACCCAGATGGGGCTGTCGGGGCTGCCCTGCTCGAACTCCACCCAGACCCCGGCGCCGGGCGGCGGCACGGCGAAGAAGCCCATCTGCAGCCCGGCCAGCGGCACGCACGGCATCGCCCACGTCGACGGCAGCACGCCGAGCACGTCGGGCACGCTGACCAGCAGCCGTCCCTTGCCGAGAGGGTCGATGTTGTTCAGCACCGAGCCCCGGTACTTGCCGAAGAAACGTCTGGTGCCCGGCGGCTCGGCGTCCTCGCGCTCGGCGGGGCCGAAGAAGCCGGGAGACTCGACATAGCCGAGCTCGTCCATGTTCATGGCAGGTCCTTAGGAGAGGGGCAGGAACGCGTTGCGGGTGAGGGTGAACTGCTGGGTGTAGCCGCCGCGCGTGATGTCGTGGGTGACGCTCTTGACGAAGTAGGTGCCGTCGTAGCCGAGGCTCGCGCCGCGCACCGTGACGGGACGGCGGGCGCGCAGCGGCTGGCCGTAGCGCAGCACGTCCAGCGTGCCCTGCCCGCTGATCACCTCGTAGCCGTCGGCGGCCCTGGCCAGCGCGACCAACCCCGCCTCCAGGGGGGACAGCTTGGCCAGGCCCCTGACCACCGACGTCTTCAGCGGCAGCGGCTTGCGGGCGCCCATCGGCGGGTTGACCGGGGTGATGTCCGGGATCGGGACGGGGATGGGGAACTTGGTGACCGGCTCCTGGACCAGCGCCACGTACTGCGTCGCGGAGAACCCGTCGAAGGTGAACGTCAGCGTCTCGACGTTGGTGGTCGCGTCGGCGTTGGCCCACAGAGTGGGCTGCGGCGGCCCGGCCTTGACCAGCGGCCCCCAGTACGCGTAGTTGACCCCGGGGTCCGGCCCCGGCTCGACGTAGAACTGGTAGCCGACCTGCGCCGCGAGCGCCTTGACGTAGGCCAGGTCGGTGCCCTGCTGCGCGGGGATCGACTCCATCGGGTTCGGGGTGATCAGCTTGACGCTCGGCACGATCTTCGGGACGAGCCCATACATCGGGTATTTGGCGCAGATCACGGCAACCCGCGCCTCCGGCGGCAGACCTATGTACGGCACGCCAGTGAAGTCGACGATGTCCATCATCCGGGAGACGTCCTCGCCGGTGAGCGTGAGCCGCGCCTGGCCGGGCTCGGCGGACGGCGTCACCTCGTGCCGGGTGACGACACCGTCCATCAGCACGGTGGCCTGGCCTCTGATCGTCACGACGATCTGCGCCCTGGCCGGCGGGTCGAGCGCCCCCGAGGGCAGCAGCTCGCGGAACAGCAGCGACCGCTTGCCCATGCCGAACGACAGCCGGAACCCGCCCGGCTGGCCCACCCCCTCGCTCACCTGCACCGACAGCAGCGCGTCCACGACCTCGCGCGGCACCCGCTCGGCCCGCACCGCGCCGAGTCTGAGCGACAGCAGCAGCTCAGAAGCCATGCGGGCTCCCGATGGTCGCGGTGGGCAGCGCGACGTCGAGCCGCCGTCCCGGGCGGGCGGTGAGGTCTGCGGGGTCGAGCATCGGGTTGGCGTCCGCGATCTGCCAGAAGCGCTCGGGGTCGTCGAGGTGCAGCGCGGCGATCCGGTCCAGGCGGTCGCCGTCGCGCACCACATGCACGGCGATCACGGTGAGCGTGCGCCGGTCGGGCAGGAACCTGCGGCGCACGTACGGGATCGGCTCGCCGCCCTCCGGCCGGTGGGTGGCGATCTCGATCCCCTGGTAGCGACTGGTCGCGGTGAACATCAGGTGCCTCCTGGCGGGCCGTCGAGGCCGAGGGTGCGCAGCTGGTCGGACGGGTGCAGCGCGGCGAGCTGCTCGCGGCGCCGCTGGTGGCCGATGAACAGGCCGCTCCCCCGGTGGGTGAACCCCAGGTCGTCGACGGTGAGGATGCGCATCGACAGCGACACCTTGGCCCTGATCGGGTTGAGGTTGGAGTCGAACGCCTCCTCCGTGACGGTGAACTCGGTGAGCCTGACCGGCACCACGCGCTCGCGGCTCCACACGAAGACCGTCAGCGGCGACTCGACGGGGACGATCTCGAAGGCGCCCTTGCGGGCCGCCTCGTCCTGCGCGATCAGGGCGCCGGCCGTCGGGTTCACCAGCAGGTCCAGCGTGGCCAGGACGGGCAGCAGGCCGTACGCGGCGACGGCGTCGTTGCCCGGTGCGAAGGGGTCTTCGAGCTGCGTCGTCGCGTCGAGCTCCGCTTCGAGCTTGATGGTCTCGTGCGCGGGCCCGCGCAGCCGCAGCGCCTCGCTGCGGTCGCCGGGTTCGGCGCCCACGCCCTGGGGCTGGAGCGTGCGGGTGATGGTGTCCGGGTTGTACTGCAGGGTGATGACCCTGAGCACCGTGCCGTCGGCGGGGTCGAGCAGGACGAGCCCGCCCCTCGGCACCACGGGCGTCCCCGGTGCGAACTGCGCGCTCACCGCTGCCCGCCTTCCGACAGTCCCTGGATCCCGCCGACGACGGCCTGTGCCAGCCCCGGCGCGGAGCCGTCCGCGGCGTCCACGCTCAACCGCCGCCGGGCGGCCTGTCGAGTGGGCCCGCCCGCCAGATCCCGCCGTACGGCCTCGGACAGAGCGTCGATGAGCTCCTGCCGGGAGAGGCCCGCCGAGTCCAGCACGACCCTGTCGATGTGCAGCACGATGCGCGTCACCGGCCCACCCGCTCGGGGTGCGGGACCGTCAGCGGCAGGCCCAGTTTGCGGAACTCCGCCCGCGCCGCCGTGAGCACCGTCGCGGTGTCGACGGGCTCGCCCGCGTCCGCGGCGAGGAACGCGGCGCCCAGCGCGATCGCCTGTACGGCGGCGCCCGTGACCGGCAGGTCCACGAGCGCGTCGAGGTCGAGGCCGCCGAGCGGCACGCCCGCGGGAAAGGCCGCCGACCACAGCCGTCTGCGCTCCTCCCGCCCCGGCATCGGGAAGTCGACGACGAACCGCAGCCTCCGCAGGAAGGCCGGGTCCAGCGCGGCACGCAGGTTGGTGGCCAGCACCGCGACCCCCTCGTAGGCCTCCATCCGCTGGAGCAGGTAGCTGACCTCGATGTTGGCGTAGCGGTCGTGGCTGTCACGCACCTCGCTGCGGCGCCCGAACAGCGCGTCGGCCTCGTCGAACAGCAGCAGCGCGCCGCCGTCCTCCGCCGCGTCGAAGACCCTGCGCAGGTTCTTCTCGGTCTCGCCGATGTACTTGTTGACCACGGCCGACAGGTCGACGCGGTAGAGGTCCTGGCCGAGCTCGTGGGCGAGCACCTCGGCCGCGAACGTCTTGCCCGTCCCGCTGGGGCCGCTGAACAGCGCGGTGACGCCGTTGCCGCGTGCCCGGCGCTCCCCGTACCCCCAGGTGGACATGACCCTGGCGCGGTGCCGCACCTGCGCGACGAGCCCGCGCAGCAGGTCCGTCTGCTCGCCGGGCAGCACCAGGTCCTCCCACCTGGCCTGCGGCACCGTCCGCTGGGCCAGGGCCTCCAGCCTCGGCCTGGCCGAGCTGCGGCAGGCCGCCCACAGGCGCGCGCGCCCGTCGGGGGCGTCGAGCACGGGCCGCAGGGCGGTGGCGATGCGGTGGACGGCGGGGACGCTCAGCCGGAACTGGCCGGCCAGCGTGCGCGGCGCCCCCTCCAGGGGCAGCCCGGTCGCGGCCGCCCACAGCTCGGCCTGCTCGGCGAGCGTCGGCCGGCCGACGTCGATCACCGACGTGGCCCGGTCGGTGACCGGCCACACCTCGCGCGTGGCCAGCAGGACGAGCCCGCCCACCTGGGACAGGAAGCGCCGCAGCGCCGCAGCGGTGGCGGGGTCGGCCAGGTCGGCGTCCACGGCGTCGAGCAGCAGCGCCATCGGCAGCAGCAGGCTTTCGCGCTGCCACAGCCTGGCCACCAGGTCCTGGTCCGCCCCCGCCGCCACGAGCGCGCCGACCGGCAGGTGGTACAGCTCGCGGTTGAGCAGCGCCATGGCCCGTACGGCGACCAGCTCGCAGCTCGGCTCATCGCCGCCGAGCAGCTGGATCACCGGGAAGCGGCCGTCGGGCGTGTCGGTCAGCGCCGCGCCGACCAGGGCGTCCGCCGCGGCCTGCGACGAGCGGGGCAGCCCGAGGCCCGCCGCCGGGTCGGGGCGGTGCTCGACCAGCCCCGTCAGCCGCTCGTCGAGCCGGTTGAGCCCTCTGATGAGGTCCACGATCCGGTCGTCGGCCCGCAGCGGCACGACGGCCAGCGGCTGGGCTCCCGCGCCCACGGGCTCCACCAGCCGCCAGAACCGCAGGCCCCGCTCGGGCGAGAGCACGTCCCAGCGGGCGTCGTCGAACAGGCGCAGCGCCAGCGCGAAGGTGGGCGCGGGCTCCCCCTGTGCGGCGGCGATCAGCGCGGTGATGCCGGGCTCGATCGCGGGGGCGGCGCACAGCAGCAGCACGTCCCGTTCGAAGTCGCTCAGCCCCAGCCGCTCGGCGATCTGCACCAGAGCGGGGGCCCCGAGGCCCGCCATCGCCCGAGCCGCGGCCTCCCGCGCGCCCGCCATCGCCTGCGCCGCGGTCTCTCCCTCTGGCGCGTTGCCGGTGAGAGGCGCGGCGGCCGTGGTGCGGGGGACCTCGCCGGAGCGGTCACGGGTCCTGCGCCAGCCCTTCCTCGTCTCCGGCGGCTCCGGCTCAGACCGCTGGGCGGGACCCGGGGGTTGCGGGGTGAGGCCGGCGAGCCGGACGGCCAGCCAGTCGAGGGACGCCTTCAGGTAGGCGCCGTTGGCCTGCTCCCAGGCGGGCGCGTCGGTCATGGGATCACCACCTCTGCCGTGGGGCCGGACTTGAAGGCGCCCGTGGCCCGGTCGACGATGTCGGTGTCGACGCCGTCCACGCGGACGCGGACCTTGTACGTGCCCGGCGGGATCGCGGCGACGACCGAGAGCGTGCCGGTGCCGGCGGTCAGCAGGGGCACCGGCAGGTGCAGGCCGCCCACGAGGACGGCCGCCTGCTGGCCGACCAGCACCGGATCGGCGACGGTCGCGGTCACCGTGGTCCTGGCCGGGGTGCCACCGGCCGGGGTGGCGGCGAGCGCGATGATCTCGGGGGCGACGGCCAGGGGGACCTCGTTGGTGGGCACCCCGCCGGACGCGGGCGTCAGGGAGATCGCCCACGGTCCCGCGGGCAGCCCGGTGGCGGGCAGCGCGACGGCGACCTCGTCGGTTCCCGGAGACGGGAGGTGGACCTCGGCCGCGGCCGGCACCCGCAGATGACGCAGGTGGGCCACGAGGGCGCCCGCGGGGAGGTTGCGGACGCTCAGCGTGACGGTCTCGCCGGGCAGCGCGACCGGGCTCCCCGGGACGCCGTACCGAATGCCGGTGAGCGCGGGGAAAGGCGAGGCGGCGTCCGGGTGGGCGACCGGCGACCTGCCGTCGGGGCCGCGCTTGAGCACGGGCAGCGGCGCGGCGCCGGGCGCGGGGTTGTCGATGAGCACCGCCGAGACCTGGTAGGACGCCGAGACCCGGTACGGCGTGGCGAACGCGGTCCACATCTTGGCGATGTCGTCCTGGCTCAGCGACTCGAAGCTGACCTTCACGTTCTCGAGCTGCAGGTGCAGGTCGCTGCCGGGCAGCGGGATCGCCGTGGCGGCCCGGATCTCCTCCCCCGGCAGGATCGGGGTGTCGTGCAAGGCCAGCATCGCGGCGCCGAGCAACTCGTGGGCGGTGCCCTCGTCGTTGCTGTAGGCGGCCAGCAGGTAGTGCAGGACCAGCGGGAGCAGCGGTTTGGGTGACTCCCCGGGCGGCGCGCCCGGCGGGTCGGCGTTGCGGAAGGCGGGGTGCATGTCGGTGCGGTACAGGAACAGGTTCACGTGGTCGCCGTTGACCTCGTCGGGCGCGCGGTCCGGCGGCACGATGGTCACCTGCGGGCCGCCGAGCCGGTTGAAGATCCTGGCGCGCAGCGCGGCGGTCACGGCGGCGATGGCGAGGGAGTTGCTCATGCCAGCTCCCCTTTGCTCCGGCCGCGCAGGTACGCCTGGAGCACCGAGGCGTGGTCCTTGCGCGGCGGCTTGGCCTGCGGGGCGGCCTGGGCCTGCGGGGCGCGTACCTCGAGCCGCCCGATCGAGATCTCGACCACCGACGGCGCGGGAGCGTCCTGTGCCGCCTGGGCGGGCGAAGGCCGCGCCGGCGCGGCGAGCACGGGGCCCGCGGCGACCCTCAGCAGGGGTGCGCCTGCCGCGCGCCTGGCTTCGGCGATGTCGGGGAGCGGCGAGGCCGGGCGCTGGCCTACCTGGCGCACGAATATCTGGGCAACTGGTTCGGCACCGTGTACGACATCTCCACGATCGCGATCCT
Source organism: Nonomuraea sp. NPDC003201 (assembly GCF_053590415.1). Taxonomy (NCBI): domain Bacteria; kingdom Bacillati; phylum Actinomycetota; class Actinomycetes; order Streptosporangiales; family Streptosporangiaceae; genus Nonomuraea; species Nonomuraea sp. NPDC003201. Next base: position 10 of record NZ_JBSFTC010000300.1, on the reverse strand, counting down.
GTGGTTCGCC
>NZ_JBSFTC010000299.1:0-12808 GCF_053590415.1 Nonomuraea sp. NPDC003201 | reverse complement strand
GGCGCGCTGAGCGCGCCCGGTCAGCCGTCGAGCACCCGGGTCAGGCGTCGGGCACGGTGAGGATCGTGCCCGCGCCGACCGTCAGCCCGCCCTCGCGGATGGCGAAGCCGAGCCCGGGCTCCAGCGCGACCGCCTTACCCAGCTCGACCGCCACGTCCACCGTGTCACCCGGCCGGGCGGCGACGGCGCCGCTGAGCGTCAGCTCCCCGGGCACGTCGGTCGTCCGCAGGTAGAACTGCGGACGATAGCCGGACGCGATCGGCTTGCGCCGCCCGCCCTCCTCCGCGGTCAGGAGGTACACGCGGGCGGTGAAGGACCGGTGGGCGCGCTGGCTGCCGGGCGCCGCCAGCACCATGCCGCGCCGTACCTGCTCGCGGCGGACCCCGCGCAGCAGCACGGCCGCGTTGTCACCGGCCTCGCCCCGCTCCATCGTCTTGCCGAACGTCTCCACGCCCGTGACGACGGCGCCGAACGCCTCACCGAACCCGACCGCCTCCACCGAGTCACCGACCCGGACGGTGCCGCGCTCGATGGCCCCGGTGACGACCGTGCCCCGGCCGGTGACCGTGAGCACGTTCTCGACCGGCATGAGGAACGGCGCGTCCACGTACCGCACCGGCACGGGGATGTGCTCGTCCACCGCCTGGAGCAGCGCCTCGATCGACGCGATCCAGACCGGGTCGCCCTCCAGCGCCCGCAGCCCGGACACCCGCACCATCGGGACGCCGTCGTAGCCGTGCTCGGCCAGCAGCTCCTGCAGCTCCAGCTCGACCAGGTCGGTCAGCTCCGGGTCCGCGCCGTCGGCCTTGTTGACGGCCACGACCAGGTGCTCGACGCCGACCCGCTTGGCGAGCAGCACGTGCTCCCTGGTCTGCGGCATGATCCCGTCGTGCGCGGACACGACGAGGATCGCGCCGTCCAGCTGCGCCGCCCCCGTGATCATGTTCTTCACGTAGTCGGCGTGCCCGGGCATGTCCACGTGCGCGTAGTGGCGGGTGGCGGTCTCGTACTCGACGTGCGAGATGTTGATCGTGATCCCGCGCCGCGCCTCCTCGGGCGTGCGGTCGATCCGCTCGAACGGCGTGTACGTGGCCTGCCCGCGCTGCGCCAGCACCTTCGTGATGGCGGCGGTCAGCGTGGTCTTGCCGTGGTCGACGTGCCCCATCGTGCCGATGTTGAGATGCGGCTTGTTCCGTACGTAGGCCTGCTTGGCCATGGTTCCTTCCTTGAGACCTGGTTTCCGTGTGACCCGTACTCGGGGCCGACAACCTCCCCCCGCCGGGTCACCTCAGGACTCACGGGAAGAGGTCAACGCTCCAGGCCGTCGCAGGCACGCTCAAGCACGCCCGGCACCGCGGGCGTCACAAGGAGAGCGTGCAGGAACATGAGGAACATAGTGCGATCCACAGCACGCGACCGCAACCGAATATTCCCGGCGCGCAGGTGGGCCGGTGCTCACCCACAGTGAGACTTGAAGGGCGGGAGTTGCCCGGGGTCTGACTCGCTCACCCACTGGCGTTGTTGCTCGGAACGGGATTTGTCGATCTCGGACGGCCTCCTGATCGAGCGCCTTGCCCGCCGCATCGATGCTGCCGCCACTGCCCGTGAGCGGGGAGAGACGGTTTATCTGGAGCATGGACGGGCTGTCCCCACTGAGTAACCAACTCTGGAAGACCACGATCAGGGAGGGGCGGCGACAGGCTTTTGTCAGACCGTCCATCGCGGGGCGTACTCCAGGTGGATGTCCTGCCCGCCGCCTGGATCCAGATTCGGCCAGTAGAACAGCCGGCAGACGTGATAGTTGCAGGCGCCCGAGACGTACAGCGAGGTCGCGGCAGCGGGCGGCCCTTCCTTCGCCACGGCGAAAAAGTGGCGGGCCGGCTGCCGAAACGCCGCGGTGCTGCCGGTCAGAAACAGCGTCTCGGCGTGCATGCGCTGGTGGAGTGCGTCCTTGTTCTCCTGGTAGTTCAGGGCCCGGTAGTCGATCTCCTCGTCGGCGGGCAGGTCGGTGTCCGGCACACTTGCCGTCCGTATTTCGCAGGGCGGGCTTCCAGCGGTGATCCGCTTTCGTACCTGCTTCCAGCGGGAGGGCGGGAACTGCAGCGAGTGGTGGACCAGCACGAGATCAAGCGGCCGGTCCGGGCACCTCTCCTCCATGTCCCAGTCGGGGTTGATCCCAGGGGCGGCCGGAGTGGCGCGCATCGGCAAGTAGACCAGAGAGCGTGGCGATCGGGCCGCGAGCAGCCACAACGCGCCGATCCGTCGGCCATCCGTCCGGTCCACATACATGTGATACCGATTACCGGTGTCGTAGAGTGCCCCATTAGCCAAAGGTTTGGCCGGGCGGATCACCCGGAGCTCCGAGGCTCCCAACCGCACTCGGTGAATGATGATCTTCACCTGCACGATCATCGGTTCCTTTCATCTTCAGGCTGCCTGTGCGATCCAGTGGTTCTGAAGGACGGCGATGGTCTTGCACAGGTGGCCGGGCTTGGAAGGGCTCCAGCTCTTCAGCTGGGCGTTAGCGCGCTCGCCGGGTCCGTGGAGCTTGACGTGGGAGCGGTTGGCCTGCGTGATGACCTGGACGTTCATCCCGTGTACGCGGTGTTCGCCGGAGTAGTAGGGGCGGGCGGCCTTGCTCCGATCGGTGCGGATGAGCGTGCTGTCCAGTACCAGGTAGGCGACGAATCGACGGCGGCACGACAGAACAGCACCTGAAGCTCCTGGTTGTGACGGTGAGGATTGTGATGATCAACCCGTCTACCAGGAGCTTCTCAGGGCCACCAGCCGAACGCCGCCATCGCGATCATGATGTGATCAGGGCACGCGTCCTGGAGGATGGAAAACGTTCAGTGAGCCGTGCTGAGGAACGAAGCACGGATCGTCGATCGCCCTCAGCAATCTACGGCGGCCAAGCACGCCGTGGCGAATGTGTGAGTCGATGTGGCCATTCGTACACGCCCCTGCCTACCCGATCGGAGATGTCTACCGCCTACGCGTAACCCGATCCGTTTCCCGCGCATCGCGCCCGCCGTCGATCGGCTGGGCGCGCTCGCCGAGTTCCCGAGCGATAGGTGGCCGGCCGGCGAAATTCGTCCTGAGTACCTTGGCCCGAGCCAACTGGGTCATTGATGCTCGCATGTGGTGTGGATCGGCCCTATCGCGCAGGCGACGCGGCTTGGTCTCATGTCATGGTGATGTGGAGAGGGCACGTCAAGGGTTGGTGGCTGATCGTCGGCGCGGCGGTGGCGACGTCGGTGGCGGCGTTCGCCGAGTCGGAGCTTCCCGCTGGGGTGGGCGCGGTCTTGGTCGCTGTGATGGGGGCCGTAGCCGGCGTGGCGTCCGGGCGGGGCAACCGGCTGGTGGAGGCGCCGACGGCGCGCGAGCGCGGGCTGGTGGTGGCTCGGCGCGGCAGAGCACCCCGCATCCGCGATATCGATGATCTGTCAGTCGTACGCGTCCATAGTGCGGGCGGTGACGCGTTCCCCGCGTTCATCCCCAGGGACAGAAGCGGCGAGATCGAGTCGGCCCTGGCCTCACACCGTTTCGTCCTGCTGGTCGGGGACTCGACCGCGGGGAAGTCACGAGCGGCGTTCGAGGCGCTGCGTGAGAAATGCCCGCGTCACCGCCTGCTCATCCCGGATCCGGAGAGCGGGGAAAGCCTGGCGGCCGCCTTCGAGACGGCCGAGTCCGTGCGGCCGTCGGTGATCTGGCTGGACGATCTCGAACGCTACCTGACCTCGGGAGGCGCCCTCCCGAACCTGATCAGGAACGTGATCGTCGGGAAGCCGGGGGTGCTGGTGGTGGCCACGATCCGCACCCATGAGAGGGCCCGCTTCCGGGGGATCGAGGCGTCCCCCGTTCCGGAGGCGGCGGTGTTCGACCTCGCCCACGAGATACGGCTCGACCGCCGGTGGAGCGCCGCAGAGCTGCGCCGGGCGTCCGAGCACACAGAGGACGAGCGCATCGCCCAAGCGATCGAGTCATCCAGCACGTACGGAATCGCCGAGTTCCTGGCAGCCGGACCGCGGCTCCTCGCGACCTGGAAGGACGCCCGTTCCCCCGAAGGGAACCACTCCCGAGGCGCGGCGCTGGTGGCCGCCGCGGCCGACGCCTTCTGCGCGGGCTGGACCACTCACCTCCCGGCTCCGGTCCTGCGTGACCTCCACGAACACCACCTGCTCGACCTCGGGGGCGCCCGCGCCCGTCCCGAGCCTTGGGAATCCGCTCTGGCCTGGGCAACGAAACCGATCTTCGCCACCAGCAGCCTCCTGGTCCCCAACCACGACGGCACCGGCTACCGGGTTTTCGACTACCTGCCCGAAGCGATCGACTCCGAACGCGGGACCAGCGGGATTGCCCAGCCGGTCTGGGACACGCTCATCGTTCATGCCGACCCGGCGACCTGCGTCGACCTAGGCCGGGCCGCCCAGCAACGGACCCAATGGGACGCCGCGACATCCGCCTTCCGCAAGGCGGTCGACGGCGGTGCCCTCATGGGCGCGATCGGCCTGGCGGAGATGTCCGGCGACGCCAACCGGCATGCCGAGGCCGTCGACGTCCTCAGATCGGCGCTGCGGTCCGCGCCGCCGGACACCGCTCCGGACGACCTCTTCGAACTCACCCTTCAGCTGGCCTGGTGGACGGGGCAGTCCGGGGACCTCGACCGGGCGGTCTCCCTCTCCACCGAAGCATACGAAGGCTTCCTGGAGCTCCACGGAAGGATCCACCCGGCCACGATCCAAGCCAGACGGAACCTGATTCGCTGGACCGGCCACACCGGATCGGCCGCCGACGCCCTCGCGATGGCCAGGGAGCTTCTGGATACCGGACAGACCCTCTGGGGACCGGAGCACCGTCAGGTGCTGGGTCTGCGATTCGAAGTGGCCTGCTGGGCGGCAGCCGACGGGCCGCAGGCCGCCGAGCGCGCCTGGCGCGAACTCAACGACGATGCCACCCGTCTACTCGGTGACCATCACGCCCTCACCAACGACGCCCGCTGGAACCTGGCCGACTGGGCGACTCGAAACGGTGACCGAGAGACCGGCCTTCGCCTGCAGAGAGAAGTCATCGAGGGCTGCGCGGTCCTCTACGGTGCCGACCACGCGCGCACCCTGACGCGCATCATCCAGCTCGCCGCCATGCTGGGACACGCCGACCGTACTGAAGAGGCCCTGACCACGGCCACCGCCGCCCGCGACGACTGCGCTCGCGTCCTGGGGCAGAACCACGAACTCACCCACTGCGCCGCATACCAGCTCGCCCTGTGGACCGCTCTCTCCGGAGACACCGACACCGCACAGGTCGCCTTCACGAGCCTTCTCGCCGTGCTGCCGGACGGCCATCCACTCGCCGGACTATGCACCCGCCAAACAGCCGAAGGCCCAGGCTCGACTACTGACTACTACCTACCCCCTGACTGGTGACGACCACAGACGTGCCTCCACGGACGAATCCCAGAATCTCGTTGCTGAAATCAGAGCCGTCCTCGTCTGCCGCGATGAGAGCGTGTAGACGTGGGCGAAGGCGTCGCTACGTCCATCCAGGTGAGCTGCACAGGCGGCACGAGTCGAGAGGCCAGATGGGCGGCCACGTCCCGTACTATCCAGCCGGGCGCACAGCGAGACGGCGAGGCTCAGCCTTTCCGCCACCGTCCACGTGAGTCATGTCGTCCTTGTCACATGCCGAATTTCGCCGATCAGCGTTTTCCGAGCCGAACGGACAGGGCGGCGAGCCAGGCGGAGATGAGTACGGCGCCGGCGGCGAAGCGCAGGCTGGCACTGTCCTCGCCCCACGGCGGCACCGTGAGGACGAACGTGGCCAGGCTGCTCATGACGCTGTAGGCCATCCAGCCACGGCTCGCGAACCGCCGTGCGAAGACGAGCCCGGCCACGATCAGCGACAGGAACGCCGTCGCCCCGAAGACCGTGTGCAAGATGCTGCCGGTGCTGAGGCGCTCCGGCAGCCCGGCGGGGGCGCCGGCCGGCCAGCCCAGTGCGGGATCGGGCGCGAAGACCCCGCCGCCGACCATCGGCACGCCGTACGCGCCGATCAGGATCGGCCCGATGAGCGGCGCGGCCGCTCCCGCCACACCGGGACGGGCGGCCCGCCGTACGCCGAGCGCGAAGGCGCACGCCAGCAGGCCCGTGAGCGCGAAATTCGCCGTCTGCAGCCAGCCCAGGTCGCCGAGCGTGAGAGCGCTCAGCGCGTGCCGCCGCAGGTCGAATCCGGTCCGGGTGAAGGCCTGCGTGAACGACACGACGGGGAACAGGATCCCGGCGACCGCGCCGCAGCCCAGCAGCAGCGCGGCCCCTGTCGCAGGGGAGGTCGTGGGCTCGGCAACGGTGCTCATCGTGGATCCTTTAGCGGTCGGTGGTCATTGCTTCGTCGCACGGCATGACCACGAACGGGATGCGGCCGGATGGACAGCCGCCCGCGAAATTCCTCAGGACTCCTCGACGGCGGCCAGGCGACGCCGCAGGTGGACGCGTTCCGGCTCGCTCCCGGCCGCCTCCAGGGCCGCGCGATAGGCCGCGGCGGCCTCGGGACGGCGGCCGAGCCGGTGCAGCAGGTCGGCGCGCGCCACCAGGTACGGGTGGTAGCCGCGCAGCCGCGGCTCGCCGGCCAGCTCGTCCAGCAGGGCCAGGCCCGCCTCCGGCCCGTCGCGCATGGCCACGGCCGCCGCCCGGTTCAGCGCGACCACCGGGGACGGGTCGAGCGCGAGCAGCACGTCGTACAGGGCCACGACCTGCGGCCAGTCGGTCGTGGCCAGGTCCGCCGCCTCGTCGTGGAGGGCGGCGATCGCGGCCTGCACGCCGTACACGCCGGGCGGGCCGCCGCTCAGCGCGGTCACGACCAGCGCCGAGCCCTCCTCGATCAGGTCCCGGTCCCAGCGGCCGCGGTCCTGCTCGTCCAGCAGCACCGGCTCACCGTCGGGGCCGGTACGGGCATCGCGGCGCGCGTGGACCAGCAGCGTCAACGCCAGCAGCCCGGCGACCTCCCGCTCGGCGGGCAGCAGCCGGCGCAGGATGCGCGCCAGGCGGATCGCCTCCTCGGCCAGGTCCAGGCGCTGCAGGTCGGGGCCGGAGCTGGCGGCGTACCCCTCGGTGAAGATCGAGTAGATCACCTGCAGCACCCCGGGCAGCCGCTCCGGCAACTCGTCCGCGCCGGGCACGCGGAACGGGATGCGGGCCTCGCGGATCTTCTTCTTCGCCCGGACGATCCGCTTGGCCATCGTCTGCACCGGCACCAGGTACGCCCGCGCCACCTCAGGCGTGGTCAACCCCGCCAGGCAGCGCAACGTCAGCGCCCCGCGGTCCTCGGCGGGCAGCGCGGGGTGGGCGCAGGTGAAGAACAGCTGCAGCCGCTCGTCCGGCAGCTCGCCGCCGTCCACGTCAGCCGGCGGGGCGTGCGCCGCCCGCTCCGCCTCCACCTGCAGGATGGCCAGCCGCGCGGCGAAGGCCTGGTCGCGCCTGAGCCGGTCGACCGCCTTGCGCCGCGCCGTCGTCATCAGCCACGCGCCCGGCTTGGGCGGCACACCCTCGACCGGCCAGTGCTTCAACGCCGCCTCGATCGCGTCCGAGGTCACCTCCTCGGCGAGGTCGAGGTCACCGAAACGGCGCACGAGCGCGGCCAGCAGCCTGCCGCGCTCCTCCCGGAAGACCGCCTCGACCTCATTCATTGAAGTCGGCGACCGGGCGCACGACCACCGACCCGCCGCCACGCGCACCCGGGCAACGGGCGGCCCAGTCGAGCGCCACATCGAGGTCCGGTACGTCGATCACATAGAACCCGCCCAGAACCTCCCGCGTCTCGGCATACGGCCCGTCGATCACGGTCCGCACCCCGTCCCTGTCCACGCGCACGGTCGTGGCGGTCACCAGATCGGCCAGCGACTCGCCGGACACCCAGATCCCCGCCTCGTGTACAGCCTTGTCATAGGCCATCCAGTCCTCGAAGGTGCACTGCTCGTCCTGGTCGGTGGTGGCGGCGTTGATCAGCATCATGTACTTCACGGTGTCCCCTTCATGGGTGAGTTCGGTGTACGGCGGGCTCGCCGTACACCATCACCACGAACGGCCCTCCGCCAAATGGACAACTTCTCATGGAGAGGTTGCGGGCTCCAGAGAGCGGGTCAGCCGCACTCCTTCTTCGAGATACCCCAGCGCGGCGTAGAACCGCCGGGCGGTCGTGTTGGCCGCCCCCGTCTCCAGGGTCAGGTGACGCAGGCCCTGCTGCCGGGCCCAGTCCTCGGCGGCGGCCATCAACCGCCGGCCCACTCCCGTACGCACGGCTCGCGGATGGACGGCCAACTCGCCGACGTAGGCGTCCATCGCGCCGGTGAAGTGCCGCCGGCGCTGGACGGACACCACGCCGAGGACCTGTGCGTCCCCACCGTACACGGCGACGAACACCGCTCCCCGCTGCGCCTCGGCGGCGGCGAGGGACCCGGCGAGCCACTCCCGCGCCGCCCGGGCGGCCCCCTCGGGGTCACGCCATGCCGCCACACCCTCGGCGAGCCGGGGAGCCAGCGCCAGGACGCCTTCAAGATCTTCATCGCATACCGGCCGAATCCGGACCTCGTTCATGAACGGCAGCATGCCAGGCGGAAGTCCCCCGAAAAAAGCCCTGATGGGCAGCCGGATCCGGCTACTCGCCTTCTGCCACCACCGCGTCGAGAAGCAGGTCGAGCAGCTCTGTCCGACGTTCGGTGTCGTCGGCGATCGCGAGGAACACGATGCTCCAGCCCAGGTCGGGCAGCCGGGCCTGCATGGCCCGCAGCCCCGGCCAGCCTCCTCCATGCCGGTAGACGCGGTGCCCGGCGTGCGAGCGGATACCGATGCCCCAGGCGTAGTCGATCGGGGTCCCGTCATCGAGGCGGCCCGGGGTGTGCATGAGGGTGGAGAGACCGAGCTCATCGGCATTGAGCGCCTGGCTCCACCGCAGCAGGTCACCGGCGGTGGTCCACACGCCGCCGTCGCCCAGGGACAGCGGCGCCGGGTGCTCAGGGGAAAGCGGTGCCGCGCCGGGAGGCGCGGGAGCGGGTCCGGCCCAGAAAAACGTATCGCTCATCGACAGCGGGGCGAAAAGCCGGCTCCGCGCGAAATCCGGAATCGGTTGACCGGCCGCTCGTGCCGCCACAGCGGCGAGGCAGACATATCCCGCGTTCGAATAGGCGTAATCGCCGCCAGGTCTGCCAGGGAGGGCGGGAAATCGGGTGAGGGCCTGAATGACGCCTCGGCTGGTCCGGTCGCCGTCGAGGATGGCGTCGATGTCACGATCAGCGGGCAGAGCCGCGGTGTGATGGAGTAACTGCCGGACCCGGATGTCGTCAGCCCATGAAGGCAACTGGGGCAGCCAGCGCGATAACGCGGACTCAAGGTCCAGCGCACCCTGCTGGACGAGCAATGCCACGCATGCGGCGGTGATTTGTTTGGAAAGGGAGGCCGCGTAGATCGTCGTGGTGTCGGACAGCGTCTCGCGCCTGGCTGTCAGCCCCTGCGCGTGAAAAGCCGGCGCATTGTCGCGTCGTTGTAGCCCGACCACGATCGGCTCGTCCTTTCGGTATCCGGCTTCGGCGATCATGGCTTCTGTTCGCTTCTCAGGATGCGGCACGGAGGTAATCCTTGCGGAGGGATCTGGTGAGCGACCACAGAGATGCGGTCATGAGGAGGGCGGTCAGACCGCCGCAGATCATCGCCGTCGAGACCGAGAAAGCGTCCACGACCTGGCCGCCGGCGAGCGCTCCGAGGGCGAAGGTCGCCTGGAAGGAGGAGGTGAAGACGACCGTGGCGGCCTCCGGCGTCCCGGAGGCGGCGTTCATGAACCAGGCCTGGGAGCAGACCGGGACGCCCCCGTAGGCCAGTCCCCACAAGACCACCAGCGCGACGGCCCCGGCGGTGGAGGTGCCGGCCACGGGCAGCAGCAGCGTGGCCAGGGCGATCAGGCCGCCGCAGGTCAGGAAGGCGGCTCGGGGGGCGGTCGCGACCGCCTTGCTCGCCAGGAAGTTCCCGGCCGTCCCGGCGATGCCGTACGCCAGGAGGGTGGCGCTGATGGCGGCCGGGTCCAGGTGGGTGACGTTCTGGAGGAAGGGGGTCACGTAGGTGTAGGTGCCGAAGTGCGCCAGGACGATGAGGAACGTGGCCAGCAGGGCGATCCTGGTGCCCCGTTTGCGCAGGAGGCCGAGCAGGACGCGGCCGCTGGTGACCTCCTGGGCGGGGAGCAGCGGCAGCAGCATCAGCAGGGCGATCAGTACGAGGACCGACAGCGCGGTCAGGACGAGGAAGGCGGTTCGCCAGCCGGCGAGGTGGCCGATGAAGGTGCCGGCCGGCACACCGAGCACCGAGCCCAGGGGGACGGCCGAGAAGATCAGCGCGGTGGCGGTGCCGACCGAGCGCGGCGGTACGAGGCGGGCGGACAGCCCGGCCCCGATCGACCAGAAGCCGCCGATGGTGAGGCCGACCAGCACTCTGGAGACCAGCATGATCCAGTACGAGGTCGCCACCGCCGCCAGGACGTCTGCGACCGCGAGCACCGCCATGAGCGCGCACAGCATCACCCGGCGGTCCAGGCGGGCGGTGGCGAGCGTGACGGCGGGCGCGGCGATGGCGGCGACGATGCCGGGCAGGGTCATGGTCAGCCCGGTGGTGCCATCGGAGATGCCGAAATCGGCGCCGATGTCGGTCAGCAGGCCGATGGGCAGGATCTCGCTGGTGACGATGGCGAAGATGCCCAGCGTGAGCGAGGTGACCGCGAGCCAGCTGATGAGCGGTGAGCGTGGCGGGGCTTGGGTGATCGTGGACATGGTTCCGTTCGGGTTGGGACCGTGGGGGGTTGGGGAACCAGCCAAGCAGCGGTGGGGGAGGGGATACCGGCAGGTTTCAGACCACACCATGCCGTTACGACATCAGCCCCAAGCGCCGAAGGGCCCGCCCTCCACCGCATGTACACCCTTTGAGGAATGCGGCACCAGTCGGTGAGACACGAGGAAGCTGAGGTCACCCACGGTAGGAAGGCGCCGATCAATGCCGTCTTGCGACGAAAGCATGCTCGTAGTCCGTGTCCTCGCCGACGGAGCCCACGGCCCACACGTTGGAGGTGCCGGGGCTGGCCACGATGGCGGCGTGACCGCTGCCACCGGCGCTGATGTCCTCGAGCGTCCACGACGTGCCGTCGTAGTGGAGGAGGAGCGGCGTGGGGAGGCATCCCGGGGTCTCCGCCCCCTCCCCGCCATCCTGAGGTCGGGCGGCAGTTCGCGCCAAGCCGGTCCCAGACACCGGCCGCGTGCCAGTCGATGCGTACCGACGTCCCCAGCGCCGGCCATCAGCCCGTTTTCGGCCTGTCCAGAAAAAGTCCCGCCAGTGTGCACTTCGACACAGACCGGCGAGCCGCACTGTTGCGAGAGTGGATCTCGAAAGGCCAGACGCCCAAACGGCGGAACAACGGGCCGGGCGATGCAATCTGACAAGCAGGCCCGCCGTCGCTTTATGAGTCACGGCACCATGACGTCGATCACCAAGACGATGGCCGTCTTCGGCACGAGCGCCGCCCTGGCCAGTGGTCTCCTGACCACCGGTCTGATGAACGGTGCGGCCCAAGCCGCCTCCCTCCCTGCCGCGAGGACCGCAGGGTCGGCGAGCGCTCACCCGTACGACGGCAAGGATCCCTACAGCAGCGGGTGCGCCCGCTCCAGGGTGAACACCGGGAAGAAGGCCTCGCTCAGGAACGAGGTCGGAGACCGCCTGGGCACGATCCGGCTGTTCTACTCCCGCCAGTGCCGCACCAACTGGGGCGAGGTGTCGGTCGCCACGGGCGCTTCGGGCACCATCACGGTCTACACCGGGGTCAAGAGCAGATCCTTCACCTACCGGCCCGGGAACGGCGGGCACCACTGGGGCAACATGATCTACGCCCCCAGCGGCATCTGCGCCAAGGCCACGGGCACGGTGACGGCCGGGGTGGGCCGCGCCAACAAGGGCAGCGGCACCACAGCCAAGGCCTGCGACTGAGCCACGCGGGCGCTCCGCGTGGCGCGCGGGTCCCGGCGAGGCCGATGGACCGGCTCTGCCCCACGCCGCCGTGATCAGCGGAGGCAGGATCACCACGATCGGCGCTGTGTTCAACGACGCCCTCGTCAACTGCCTCGCCCGACGCGACGGTGACGTGGGTTGCGCGGCTCTCCGCACGTGGTCGGGGCGCGCGGCTGCGCCTGCAGGTCGCCCTTGAAGGGGTGAACGGCCTCCGCGCAACTGCCGGCTTTCGCACGCCGACCCGGAAACCCCGTATCAGCTCTCAGACAGCAAGGAGGAATCCATGCGCACGTTCCAGCTCATTGGCACTACCGTCGCTGCCGTTTTCGGCGCGACCATGCTGGCCGCTCCGGCGGCCCAGGCCGCTCCCGCGCCTGCCACCGCCGCGGCCCAGCCCGCGTCCGCCGCCCCGGCCGACGACACCGCGATGATCCTGGCGGAGGCCGGCATCAGGTGCGGCAAGGGCCTGGGTGGCAAGAGGAAGGTGAACTTCAGCTGGGAGAAGGGCAACGCCACCACCAAGATCTACTTCAACAACCACTGCAAGAAGGGCAAGAAGATCACCGCGGCGGTGGTGAGCCGCAATTACCGCGTCGATCACTGGCAGTACTGGTGCAGGCCGCTGGACACCAACGGCCGGACCAAGGGGAACAAGAAGTTCTCCAACAGCGGCTACACCGTCTGGAAGGTCCTTCGCGGCCACACGAACAAGTACTGCAAGGTGCGATAGTCCAGTCGTTCTCCTCGACGCGCCCCTTGCGCGGTCAGCCGGACCGCGC
>NZ_JBSFTC010000298.1:0-12871 GCF_053590415.1 Nonomuraea sp. NPDC003201 | reverse complement strand
GGGGCGCCTGCCCCGGCCCGGCACCCCACCCCAGCCGCGCAGACTCTGAGAGGTGCATCGATCCCATGCATGTTCGACTGATCCATGCCTTACGCAGGACGTTCAAAGCCGCTGCCACGGCGCCGGGCCTGGCCGTGATGTTGCTGGCCGTGGCGCTTCCCGCGCTCTTCCTGTCGTCGGTCCAGGCCGGCGCGCAGCCCCCCATGCGGCTGACGGCCCAGGCGGACCAGGTGCTCACCTGGAACGCCGACAACAGCATGACCGCGTACAAGTCGACGCCGGACACCGCCACCGCGGGGCCCACCACCATCGTCTTCGAGAACAGTGCGGCGACCGGCAACACCACCGGCATGACGCACACCCTGACCTTCGACGTCTCCACCCCCGGCTACAACCACGACGTCAGCCTCAACATCATCGCCAGCCCCTTCGACGCGAACGGCGGCCGGCACCAGGCGCAGGTGAACCTCACTCCGGGCAAGTACCGCTTCTTCTGCGCGATTCCCGGTCATGGCCAGATGGTCGGCGAGCTGGTGGTCACCGACGGCGGCGGCACGGACACCACCGCGCCGCAGGTGTCGGCGCAGGTGGCGGGCGACCGGAACGACGCCGGCAACTACGTCGGCTCCGCGACCGTGACCCTCACCGCGAGCGACACCGAGTCGGGGGTGGAAACGGTGGAGTACGCGCTCGACGGCGGGGCGTTCACGGCGTACTCGGCTCCGGTGACGGTCAACGAAGTGGGCGCGCACACTGTGCGTTACCGGGCCACCGACAAGGCGGGCAACACCTCCGACCCGGGTACGACGACCTTCACCGTGGTGGCCCCTCCAGGACAGGACACCACTCCCCCGCAGGTGACCGCCCAGGTGGCGGGCGACCGTAACGACGACGGCAACTACGTCGGCTCCGCGACCGTGACCCTCACGGCGACCGACGCCGGGTCCGGGGTCGACAAGGTGGAGTACTCCCTCGACGGTCAGCCGTACGCGGTGTACGCGCAGCCTCTCCCCGTCACCCAGCCGGGCGCCCACACCGTGGCCTACCGGGCCACCGACAAGGCCGGCAACACCTCCGACCCGGGCACGACGACGTTCACGGTGGTGGCGGAGCAGGAGAAGGACACCACTCCCCCGCAGGTCACCGCCCAGGTGACCGGTGACCGGAACGACGACGGCGACTACGTCGGCTCCGCCACCGTGACCCTCACGGCGACCGACACCCAGTCCGGGGTCGACACCGTGGAGCACTCCCTGGACAACGGAGCCTTCACGGCCTACTCGGCTCCGGTGTCGGTCAACCGGCCGGGCGCGCACACCGTGCGCTACCGGGCCACCGACAAGGCCGGCAACACCTCGCCGGTGGGCTCGGTGACGTTCACCGTGGCGGCTCCTCCGGGAGAGGACACCACTCCGCCGCAGGTGACGGCGCAGATCACCGGCAACATGGACTGGGCCTGGAACTACGTGGGCTCCGCCACGGTGACGCTCACCGCGACCGACGCCGGGTCCGGGGTCGGCACGGTGGAGTACTCCCTCGACGGTCAGCCGTACGCGGTGTACGCGAAGCCGCTTGCCGTCACCCAGCCGGGCGCCCACACCGTGACCTACCGGGCCACCGACAAGGCCGGCAACACCTCGGCTGTCGGCACGGCCAGGTTCATGCTGGTCAAGTCCGCACCGGGCCCGGGATGCCCGAAGCCGGGCAAGGGCTGCAAGGACACGTGACCCCAGCCGGCGGGCGGCCTCCCTCTCGAACGCCGCCCGCCGGTCTCGGTGCGTATCCCTCGGTCGGCCACCGCCTCGCCGCCCCGATCGCGGATCTCGCGGGCGACCGCCTCGGCCGGGCCGGTGCCCGCGCCATCGCCGTCGCCGTCGCCGTCGCCGTCGCCGTCGCCGTCGCCGAGGGCATCCTGCGTACTGCCCGTGCGGTTTTCGCCGACATCGGCCCGGACGCGCAGCTCGAGCGCGTGACCTGAGCACCCTGGCCGCCGCGCGGAACGCCGGAACCCTCACCGCGGAGGTCTACACGCCGTTCTACGAGTCGCTGACCGAGCTGGACCGCCGCGCTGCCGACCCCACCACTGGCACCGACCACCAGCAGCCGATCGCCGTCGCGCAGGCGGCGGTACTGAATCCCCGTACCGCCGGGTTCGTCTCCCTCCGAGCAGTCGCGACCGACATGTCGGGCAGCGCGGTGACCCAGACCATCACCCGCGCGTACGCCGTGCGCTGATCGGCTGATGCCTGGTGACAGGGAGCCCTGTCGCCAGGCGTCAGCCCAGGTCGCGGTCTCCTCACGCTCGCATCGTCCGCTGGGTCAAGCGTGGCCGCGGGCGCGGTCGAGATCGCGTTCAGGCCAGCTTTCCAGCGGGTGATCCAGCGCAACGGGCACGGCTGGCATACTCATCATGATCTGGTTGCCGCGATAGCGCAGGTTGTTCGTGCTGTGTGGATCTTTGGAGTGCCACTGATGAGCACCGTCGTTGTCGTGCTGTCGATCCTGCTCGGTCTGCTGTTCCTCGGGACCGGCGGGGTCAAGGTGCTGAGTCTGCCGCAGTCGCTGGCGATTCGCGATCATCTCGGGCTCCGGCCGAGGTTGTGGCAATTGATCGGCGTGTGCGAGTCAGCCGGGGGCCTGGGGCTGCTCGCCGGGCTCGTGGTGCCGTTGCTCGGCGTGGCCGCGTCGATCGGGCTGGTCATGCTGATGGCCGGTGCGATCATCAGCCGGATCCGGGTGTCCGACTCGGCGGCGACGATATCCGTCGATGTCCTGGTGCTGGCGTTGGTGGCGGTTCTCGTGGTCGTACGCGCGTCGGCGTGACGGGCAGGACAGCCCAGGGGCGACGAGCTGAACGCTGCGGAGGACATCGCGTCCCGACTCGGCCTGCTGACGACGGGCGCGGCCACCGTGCGCCATGGCCTCGAGCGCCAGCGGCCGCGACCGTCATTTCGGGCCGTGACCCCTTACCTTGATCTTCTTCGTCTTGATCTTCTTGGCCTGTCCAGGCGGGATGCCGGACACGTCGGCGGAGAGGGGTGGTTCCGTACGAGCGTGCTCCGGTTCGCTTCTGACGACCCGGCGCCGGCCCGAGATGAGGTGGGCCGGCAGCGCCGTGTCCGGCTCCATCGTGGTGGGCGGCGGAGTGGCCTCCGTCATGGGTGGTGACTGGTGCGTGCTCGGCTCGACCCGCCACCACGAGGTGGTCGCCATCACGCTGACGATCAGGGCCGCGATGACGGCCCCCTGCCGCCAGTGCTCGACAGCCCACTGCCGGTACGGTGCCCGTTCCCCAAGCGGACGGCCGACGGGCGAGCCGCTGATCTGCCCGCTGTCACCGTCAACGGTCGGAGGGTCCGAAGAGGTCGGAATGACCGGTTGCTCACACAGGGTGGACAGTTGCTCGTGAAGGCGAGCCGCGTCCGTACGCCGGGCCGGATCCTTGTCCAGCAGCCCGGCGATGATCGAGGCGAGCGGCCCCGCGTGCTCCAACGGCAAGGGGTCCGAGGCCATCACCGCGGACAGGGTGGCCAGCTCACTACTGCACCCGAACGGGGCACGGCCCTCGACCGCCGCGTACAACGTGGCGCCCAGCGACCACAGATCGGCCTGCGGCGTGGCGGGGCCGCCGCGGGCGCGTTCGGGGGCGATGTAGGCGGGCGTGCCGACGACAACGCTCTCCCAGGTGCGGCGCGCCTGGTCATCCAGGGTGCTGGCCAGCCCGAAGTCGGTGAGGATGGCGTGCCCGTCGTCGGTGATGAGGATGTTGGCGGGCTTGATGTCGCGGTGCACGATGCCGCCGGCGTGGGCGGCGCGCAGGGCGTCCAGCACTTCGAGCCCGATTCGAGCGACCGCGGGCGAGGACAGCGGTCCCCGTTCGGTGATCACCTGGGCCAGGCTGGGGGCGGGGATGAGCTGCAGTACGATCCACGGCCGTTCGTCGGCGACCACGACGTCGTACACGGCTGCTATGCGCGGGTGGCTCAACCGCGCGGTCAGGCGAGCCTCGCGCAGGGTTCGCCTGAGCAGCGCCTCGCGCTCTGGCCCCGGCCGGTGCGGGATGCGGATCTCCTTGACCGCCACCTGCCGATCCAGCAGCTCGTCATGAGCGCGCCAGACCCTGCCCATGGCCCCTCGGCCCAGCTCGGCCAGCAACCTGTACCGAGCCCCCAATAACCATCCTTCATAGCCTGTGACGGGCATGACGACATGCGTACCCGATCATCGTCCGTACATGCACACCCACGATCTTCGACTGTTGGTTCCCGGAGAATGTGGCCCCCGAGCGCAGCGACGTGAACGACCTCGTGTGCTCGATCGGGGTGCGTCGTGATTCGCACGTCACGCACCCGTCGGTGCCCAGAACGATCGAGCCGTGGTCGAAGACCTGCTTCCGGCAAGACGACCCCGTGCTCTACCTCGAAGGCGTGAACCGCATCCCAGCCCAGGGGCGCTTCACATGCCTCGACGTCGAAGGCGGCGCGAAGCGCGGCGAGGTCAGCGGGGTCGGCCTGATCAGTGCTCATGCGGCCAATGGTTATCACCACGGCGTACGGCCGACCGGTTGGCCGCCTGCCGGAACGCCTGAGACGCCGGCCCGTCGATCACCGAAGCGATCACCGCCTCTCCGCAGCGGCCAGGCAGGAGGCCGGCAGCGGGAACCAGCGCAGCCGCTCGAAGTCGTCCGGCAGGCCGGGCGGGCGCAGGTCGATCTCGTCGGAGCGGGCCGCCAGGATGGCCCGCGCCTCCTCCAGGTAGCCGGGCAGGGCGTCCTCGCCGGCCCGGACGTGTGGGGCGGGCGGCGCGCCGGGTTCGTCAAAGCGCAAGTCGGAAAGGTGCAGTGGCGGCTCGGCGGAGTCGCGGTGGTGCCGCCACAGCCCGGTACGAGGCTCGAAGCGGTAGTCGGGCAACAACCGGTGGCCGTAGCGGGCGACCAGTTCGACGGCCTCGATGAGGTAGTCGCAGACCGCGTCGGAGACGAAGTAGTTGAAGTTGATGCGTACCCAGCCCGGTTTGATGCCCTGGCAGCCATGCCCGATCTCCTCCTCGAAGGCCCGCGAGCGCGCGGCGTCGATGGCCAGCAGGCGGTGGCCGTAGGGGCCGGCGCAGGAGCAGCCGCCGCGCGCCTGGATGCCGAGCAGGTCGTTCAGCACCGCCACCACGTAGTTGTGGTGCAGGAACAGCTCCCCGGACCGGATGCGGACCGACACGATGGACAGCCGGCGAGAGTGCCGGTCGCCGAGGATCTCGATGTTCGGGCTGCTCTCCCATCGTCGCAGGGCCCGTTGCCAGAAGCGTTCCTCACGGGCCTGGATGAGGTCGGTGCCGATGGCCTGCTTGAGCCGGAAGACCAGCCCGGCGCGGATCGACTCGACGATGGCCGGTGTGCCGCCCTCCTCGCGGGCGACCGCGTCGTCGAGATAGCGGTGCCCGGTGGGGTCCACGAACAGTACGGTGCCGCCGCCCGGCGCGGTGGGCACCCGGTTGCGAACCAGTTCGCGCCTCACCACCAGGACACCGGGCGTCTGCGGCCCGCCGATGAACTTGTGCGGCGACAGGAAGATCGCATCCTTGTGGTCGTTCGCCCCGGGCGCGCTGGCGGCCATCCGGATCGGCACGTACGGCCCGGCCGCCGCGTAGTCCCAGAACGACAGCGCGCCGTGCTCGTGGAGCAGCGCCGCGATGCGCTCGGTGTCGGACAGGATGCCGGTCACGTTCGAGGCGGCCGAGAAGCTGCCGATCAGCAGCGGCCGCCCGGCGTGGCGCGCCAGCTGGACACGCAGGTCGTCGCAGTCGATGTGGCCGTCGCGGTCCTCGCCGATGGCGACGGTGTCGGCGATGGACTCGCGCCAGGGCAGCTCGTTGGAGTGGTGCTCGTACGGACCGACGAACACCACCGGCCGGTCCTCCTCCGGAACCATCGGCGCGTACCGGCCGGGGACCCGCAGCTCCAGGATGCCGACGAGCTTGTTGATCGCCGCGGTCGCGCCCGAACCGCAGAAGATCACCACGTCGTCCGGGCCACCGCCGACGGCTTCGTGGACCGCGCCGCGGGCCTCCTCGCGTAATCGACTGGTCTGCAGCCCGGTTCCGGAGCTCTCGGTGTGGGTGTTGGCGTAGCGCGGCAGGACGTGGTCGCGGATGAAGTCCTCGATGAAGCCGAGCGACCGGCCCGAGGCGGTGTAGTCGGCGTAGATGATGCGGCGCGGTCCGTACGGGCCCTGCAGCACCTCGTCGTCGCCGATGACGGCGGCGCGGATGCGCTCCAGCAGCGGTGAGGTCGGCGGTTCGGAGGCGGATCGTTGTGTCTGCACACGTCCAGGATCCCGCGCGCGCCGTCCCGGGCAACAGGCCGCCGCGGGGATGCTCACCCGCACCTGGCCGGCCGCGGCAAAGCATTCCGCCGCCTGGAATTCGCACCCACCGAGCTACGTCCTGATCCCGTTCATTTCATGTCGCTCGCTTCTTGCCGATGGAGTCAAAGCCCGGGGCCGCAGGAAGGCCACGCCCGCGCATATCGCGGCCAGCAGGAGGGTGCAGACCCACGCGAGCCAGTCGCCGAACCGGGTGTACAGGGTCGGCACCGCACGGTCCGGCAGGTCCGCGGTCACCGACACGAAGGAGGCGTCCGTGGTGCGGGCCTCGGCCAGGAGGCGACCGTTGGGGTCGCTCACGGTCAGGGCGCCCTGCCGGGACGCTCGTGCCACCGTCAGGCCGTTCTCGATCCCGCGCGTGATCGCCATCCGGCTGTGCAGCCAGGCGTCGTCGCCGAAATCCCAGGCCGGTACGAACAGCGCGGTCGCCCCGTCGCGCCGGTAGTCGCGGACCAGGTCGGGGAAGTCGAGATCGAAGCAGATCGCGATCGCCCGTCGTCCGCCGGACCCGGGCACGAACGCCTGCGCCGTTCCTGCCTGGAACTCGCTCTCCAGGCCTGGTACGAGGTGGCGCTTGACGTACTCGACGGGCCGGCCGCCGTGGGAGGGGAAGTCGATGGCCGCGTTGTACTCGCGCCCGTCCCTGATGAGGATCAGCCCGACGATGATGTCGAGGCGGTGGTCGGAGGCGAGCCGGGACAACGGCCCGGCGAGCGACGGCAGGTCCGCCTCCTCCACCCGGAACACCTTCTCGGGAAGTACGACGACGTCGGCGCCACGCTCGGCCAGGGCCGGGATACGGCTCAGGTAGCCGGCCAGCAGGGTTCGCCCTTCGGGGCCGGTCACCGCCACCGGGTCGATCGACCGGTCGGTGGCCAGCAGCGCCACCTTGACCGCCGTTCCCGCTTCGGCCGGCCGTAGCTGCCAGAATCCGTATCCCGCCGCCACGGCCGCGACCAGCGCGGCGGCCACGGCCACCCGCACCCGGCCGACCGCACCGCGCGCCAGCAGGGCGGCGGCCGCGGCCGGAGCTCCCATCAGCAGGAACGTCACTCCCCATGGCCCGGTGGCCGAGGCGATCTGGATGACGGGAAGGACGTCGGCCTGGGTATAGGCCAGGCTCCACCAGGCGCCGTTCGGTGTGATCAGCGACAGCGCGTACTCGATGACGACCCACGCCGCCGGGACGACGCCGACGGCCATCAGCGGGTGTCCGCGCAACGTCAGGCCCCGGTAGGCGATCACCACCAGACCGAACAGCAGCGCCGAACCGATGAGCAGGAGGACGACCAGCACCGGCGGTATCTGCACCGTGTTCAGGAAATATCCCCACATGGGGGTCTGGCCTGCGAGCCAGGCGACGGACGCGGTGGCCGGCGCCGCGCGCGCCGAGCAGCGCGGTGCCAGGACGAGGATCGGGATCGGCGCGATCCACGTACACCACGGCACCGGCCGCAAGCCGGTGCCGAACCAGAACAGCGTGGCCGACAGCACCGCCGCGGCGATCAGCCACCATCGTTGTGATCTCATCGAGCAGACTCCTCCACCAGGGAACTGCCTCGATACTCCGTACCGGAGCCGTGCCACCGCATCGGCGGGAAGAGTGATCTCCGCACTCCCCCTCACGGACCGCTCAGGCGCCGCCGGCGACGATGAGTCCCGACTCGTAGGCGAACACGACCGCCTGCACCCGATCGCGCAGCCCCAGCTTCGTCAGGATTCGGCTGACGTGGCTCTTGACCGTGTACTCGCTGACGACCAGTTCGCCGGCGATCTCCGCGTTGGACAGCCCCCGGGCCACCAGCCGCAGCGTCTCGGCCTCACGGCCGGTCAGCTCGGCGAGGCGGGCGGCCAGCCGGGGCGCCACCCCGTGATTCGGCCGCAGGACCAGGTCCTCGATGAGACGTCTGGTCACCGTCGGCGCCAGCAGCGACTCTCCCGCCGCCACCACGCGCACCGCCGTGACCAGTTCGTCGCGACGGATGTCCTTCAGCAGGAATCCGCTGGCCCCCGCGCGCAGCGCGTCGTAGACGTACTCGTCCAGATCGAACATGGTCAGCACCAGCACCTTGGCGGACGTCGCCGAGCAGATCCGCTCAGTCGCCTCGATCCCGCCCATGCCGGGCATCCGGATGTCCATCAGCACGACGTCCGGGCGCAACTCGGTGGCGGCCTGAACGGCCTCGGCGCCGTCGGCCGCTTCGCCGACGACGGTGATGTCGGCCTGAGCGTTCAGGATCATGGCGAAGCCGCCCCGGAACAGGTCCTGATCGTCGGCCACGAGCACGCGGAGCATAGGCCTATCCAACCGGAAGCGTGGCCACCACGACGAAGCCTTTGTCCCCCGGACCGGCGTGCAGCGTCCCCCCGCAAGCGGTGGCCCGTTCGCGCATCCCGATCAGGCCGTGCCCTCCGGCGGCGCCGTCCCCGCCGCTGCCGTCATCGGCCACCTCGACCCGCAGCGCGCTCGGCGTCCAGCACAGTCGTACCCGCGCGGTGCGCGCGTGAGCGTGGCGCAGCACGTTCGTCAGGGCCTCCTGCACGATCCGGTACGCCGCCACGTCGACCTCCGCGGGGATCGGCCGCGGCGGGCCGTCGCTGGTCAGGGTCACCCGCAGCCCGGTACGGCCGGTCCGCTCGACCAGGTCCGGCAGGGCCGCGAGCCCGGGTTGCGGCTCCCGGTGACCGTCCTGGCCCGGGCGCATCGCGCCGAGCAGGGCCCGCAGCTGAGCGATCGCGCCCCGGCCGGTGTCGGCGATCGCGTCGAAGGCGGCCTCCGCACGTCCGGGATCGGCCCGGAGCATCAGCGGTCCGGCCTCGGCCTGGACGACGATGAGGCCGACCGAGTGGGTGAGGATGTCATGCATGTCCCGGGCGATGCGCGCCCGCTCGTGAGCTGCGGCGATGGCTCGCTCCCGCTCCATCCGCAGGGCTCGTTCGGCCAGCTCGGCGGCTCGGGCGCGGCGCGCGCGGGTGCTGGTGCCCAGCGCGTACGCCGCGACGAACGCCGTACCCACCACCCGATAGGAATCCAGATCTTCCTGCGGCAGGACGAGCGAGACGTACACCCCGGCGCCGATGACCGGGACGGCCACCAGCCGCAGCAGCGGCGGGCTCAGCGCGGCGATGGTGTAGGTGCCGACCAGCGGCCCGTACGGCAGCATCGGCTTCTCCCACATGACCAGCGCCGTCATCGCCAGCCCGACCACACCGGTCACCACGAGTGGCGCCGTCCGCCGCCACAGCACCGGCACCGAAGCCAGCACGGCCAGCGCGACCACCCACCACGGCTGCCGGAAGGGGACCAGCGCGGGACCGACGGTGGCGGCCGACACGACGACGGTGATCGCGATGTCGACCACGCGTGGGGGTACGTTCTGGAACCGGGAGCGCAGCCGCTCAGTGAGTCCGGGCATCTCGCTCAGTATCAGGATTCATGCCGCCCGGCGCATCCCTCTCACGACGGACAGCGTCCTTCACTCTCAGGAGTGACCCGTTACAGGACAGGTTGCCCGAGCTGGTAGCGGCGCCGCGCCCGTCGAGGGCCTCTGCGCGGAGTAGGTGCCACCCGGCATCCAGCCTGCTCCTGTGACGGTGGGAGGACGGCTGTTCGGCGGTCTGACGGTTGACCGGCGGATGCCTCCAACCGTCCGGCGATGAGGCCCCGGCCGCTCTGCTCCTGCTCGCCGACCTACGCGACCGGCCGGCCGGCGTCGACCCCGACCTGATCCGGTCCAGGCCGCCGGCGTTACGCGGGCGCCCGTGCTGCGGGTCGGCGACGGAGGTCCCGCCGAGAACGCGTCCGCCATCCGCTCAGCGCCCCTCCGGAGAACATTCTACGTTCACCGTCTATTTAACATCGGACGTTGGACGTAGGATGTCCGCTTGTAACCTTCTCCTGTCAGGAAGGGCGTGGACATGCACGATGGCCATCCCCCGGAGGGCCGTGCCGGGCGTCGCTCCCGGCGCCGCCGGGCGGGCGCCGTAGTGGTGCTCGCCGGCTTACTCGTCAGCGCGTTCGCCGGGCCGGCGACCGCGGCGCCGACACCGGCGCCGGCGGAGACGTCCGAGGCCGGCGCGACCACCGACGCCGCACCGTTCGTGGACGAGCAGGTGCTCTACAAACAGGGCGACTTCGGATACGGCTGCTTCCGGATCCCCGCCGTGGTACGGGCCACGAACGGCATGCTCCTGGCGTTCGCCGAGGGACGGGTGAAGGACTGCGGCGACGACGAGGACATCGACCTCGTGGTGCGCCGTTCCGCCGACAGCGGCCGGACCTGGGGCCCGCTGCAGGTGATCTCGGAGGGCAACGGCACGACCCACGGCAACCCGGTGCCGATCGTCGACGAGCGCACCGGGCGGATCGTGCTGGTGAGCACCCACAACGGCCCGGAGCCGTGCCCGAACGGCTGTGACCGCGACCCCTGGGTGCAGTTCAGCGACGACCACGGGGCGACCTGGTCGGCCGCCAGGGAGATGACCGAGGGCAAGCGTCCGGAGTGGAACTTCTGGTACGCCACCGGCCCGATGCACGGCATCCAGCTCAAGCGGGGCCCGCACGCCGGGCGGCTGGTCGTCGGGGCGAGTTTCGAGAGCTGGGACCGGGTCGGCAAGCACGTCTACGGCACGCACCTGCTCTACAGCGACGACAGCGGGGTGACGTGGAACATCGGCGCCGAAACCTCCCGCGACGACGGCTCGGTCATCGCCCAGGAGGTCACCGTCGTCGAGCTGACCGACGGGCGGATCTACGCCTCGGCCCGTGAGCGCGGCACCGACGAGGGCAGCCGGGCGTACGCGACCAGCAGCGACAGCGGCCAGACGTGGGACGCCCCGTTCCGCACCATGCCGGCACTCGCGACGACCGACGTCCAGGCGTCGCTGCTGCGGTTCAGCGACGGGCGCATCCTCTTCTCCTCGCCGATGCACCCGGGCGCCCGGGAAGCGATGGGAATCCGGTCGTCCTACGACGAGGGGCGCCGCTTCGAGACCTGGGACGAGGGCAAGGTCTTCTCCTGGGGGCCGACGGCGTACTCGGACATGGTGCGTCTGGACGGCGACGAAGCGGCGCTGATGTACGAGGCCGGCACCATCACGCCGTACGAGCAGATCCGCTTCGCACGGTTCAACGAGGCGTACCTGGAGACGCCGAACGGCACCCCGCCCGGCATCCCCGGCCCTCCGGCGCCCGGCCCGACGACGCCGGACAGGTCGCCGTACCGCAACCAGGCATATGTTCGCGGTGGCGCTCAGACCACCGACGGGCGGTTCGGCAACGGGCTGGCGCTGGACCGGGTGGACGACCGGGTGGAGGTGCCGTTCAACGACTCCATCGACCTCGGCGCGAAGGACTTCACGCTGACCTCCTGGATCCGGTACTCGGAGAAGACCGGCTCGCACGCGATCCTCTGGTTCCACCGGGTGAACAGGGGCACCAACCCGCCGGCGCTGTGGCTGCGGGCCGAACCGGCCAGCAACCGCATCCGGGCGGTCCTGTCCGTCGACCGGTTCAACGTGACCGTGCAGTCGCCGAGCGCGTACAACGACGGGCAGTGGCACTTCGTGGCACTCCAGCGGGTACGCGGTGAGCTCCGGCTCCTGGTGGACGGCGTGCAGGTCTCGTCGGCGGCGGCGCCGCCCGGTTCGCTGACCCTCGGCAAGGAGTTCGGGCTCGAGGGAATCCACATCGGGCAGCGGTTGGACGGCGTGGACCGCTTCCGTGGGTCGCTGGACGAGGTACGCGTCTACCGGCGTGCCGTCACCGACGCCGAGCTGGACCTGATCCGGCAGTGGAACCTCCCGGTCGGCGGCCGGCTCGGGCTGCGGCTGCCGTTCGATCAGGTCAGCTAAGGGACACGGCGATGGCGCTCGCCGGCCCCCGGCGGGCGCCATCACTCATGACAGCAGGACGTCCTACGTCCTGTGCTGATCTCCGGGGAAGAGCTCGGGCAGTTGTGCCCGGGCCAGTGGCCTGAGCCGTACGGCGAGCGAGGCGTCGACCGACTCGTACGGCCACCGGACTCGAGTGCCGATGTCGGCCCAGCCGCCGAGGTGGGCCAGGAACTTGTCCAGCGCGGGGTTGGCGTACCCGCTGTGCTGGAGCGGCTGGACATGAGCGGCGAAGAACTCGTGGATCCGTCGTTCCACGTCGAGCGCGGCGTCGGGTTGCGCGACCATCATCCGCTGCCATGCCATGGCGCCGGCCGGGCTGAGGGCGGCGATGTTCGAGTAGGAGCCGGCGGCGCCGTGCCGCCGTCCGGTCGCCAGGTCGTGGCCGGCGACGAAGACGGCGAGGCCGGCCGCGTGGCGCCGCATCTCCGCGTACCACCGCGCGTCGCCGCCGGCCACCTTGATCCCGATGACCGCGGGAACCTCGCGGCGGATCACCGGATACAGGTCGCGCGAGGCGGATCGACGACCCTGATGTGATCGCGGCGTGCCGGGGCGAGCTCGACAAGCTGTTCGCGGCCGGGGAGGACTTCCGGGCCTATTAC
>NZ_JBSFTC010000297.1:0-12908 GCF_053590415.1 Nonomuraea sp. NPDC003201 | reverse complement strand
GGCCGTCGGCCCGCCGCCGCGATCTGGTCGCCACCTGCGCTTCCGCCAGTGCGGGTGCCGCCACGTCAGCCGTTCCAGCCGAGCAGGGAGCGCGTCTTGCCCGCCGCGTCGGTCAGCGCCTGCTGCGCGGTGACCTTGCCGGTCAGCGCCGACTCGATCGCCGGGGCGATGATCTCGTCGTTGACCTGGATCCATTGCGGCACCGCGGGCCGGGCGTGCGCCACCTTGAGCTGTTCGAGGAAGGCCGCCTGCTCGGGGCCGCCCGCGACCACCTGCGCCTTGAGGTTGACGGGGAAGCCGCCGAACGCGTCCGCGACCGCGCCGTTGTTGGTCTCGTTCGCCAGGAAGGCCAGCCACTTCCACGCCAGGTCGGCGTTCTTGCTGGAGGAGAAGACGACGGAGTCCTCGCCGCCGATGTTGCCGGCCGGCTCGGTCTTGTACGGCAGCGGCGCCACGCCGAAGTCGAGGTCGGGGAACTGCTCGTGGATCGTCGGCACGTCCCAGGGGCCGGAGATCGTCATGGCGGCCAGGCCGTTCTCGAAGGGTTTGTCCGAGTCGGTGATCTGGCGCGGCGACGACTTCACCAGGTCCACCCAGAGCTGCAGCGCCTCCACCGCGGGCGGCTGGTCGAACAGCACCTTCTTGCCCGCGTCGTCCACCATCTGGCCGCCGGCGCCGTGCACGACGCCGGGGAGGATCCAGGCGCCGTACCCGTCGCCCTTGGGGACGTTCATGCCGGCCACCTTGGCGTCGGCGGCGTGCACCCGGGCGGCGGTCTGCTTCAGCTCGTCCCAGGTCTTGGGCGGAGTCGGGACCAGCTTCTTGTTGTAGAAGAGCGCGACCGTGGTCTGGTCCTGCGGGAGGCCGTAGAGCTTGCCGTTCGCGCGGTTGGTGTCGAGCGCGCCCTTGTAGAAGCCGGCCTCGTCGATCAGGCCGGCGGGGGCCTCCTTGATCGTGCCGTCCAGGGCGTACTTGGAGACCAGGGGCTGGTCGAGTATGCCCGCGTCCGGCGCGCTCTTGCTGGCCACGGCGCTGCCGAGCTTGGTGTTGTAGTCGTCCTTGGGGATCTTGACGAGCTTCACCGTGACGCCGGGGTTGGCCTTCTCGAAGTCCTTGCGGACCTTCTCGATGACCTGTCCGGCCTGCGGGGTGCGGTCCTGGTACATCCAGAACGTCAGCGTCTTGTCCGCGCTGCCGCTGCCGCCGCCGCTGCCGCAGGCGGCCAGCCCGGCCGCGAGCGCCGCCGCGACGACGCCTCGCACGAGTCCTCGGCTCATAGTCATCTCCTCATCGGGGGGATGGCCAGACCATAATCTAAGCCTTGAAAAAAGTCAGGAGCAGACCGGAAACGCTTCGGTAACAGCGGGTTCATGGCGATTTCGACTGGTGAACTACCATGGCGAGGCGATCGTGGGAGAGGCGGGGACGAGGATGGGCACGTCAGGGCGCAGGACCGTACGGGATCTTCGCAGGGGGAACCGGGCGATGCTCCTGCGCGCGCTCTACTTCGGCGGCCCGGCCACCCGCAACGACCTGTCGGCCGCGACCGGGCTGAGCCCGGCCACGGTCAGCACCATGACCGGCGACCTGCTCTCCGAGAACGTCGTCGTCGAGGCCGGCCAGGTCGACTCCGACGGCGGCCGGCCCCGCGTGGTGCTCAGGGTCAACCCCGCCTACGGGTACGCCGTCGGCGTGGACGTGGGGGAGACGCAGGTCAGCGTCGAGCTGTTCGACCTGGAGATGACCAAGCTCGCCAGGGCCCACTACGCGGTCCGCTCGGCCAGGCACGACCCCGAGCTGGTCGCCCGCCACATCCTGGCCGGCGTCGACACGGTGATCGCCGAGAGCGAGGTGCCAGCCGAACGGGTGCTCGGCGTCGGCGTCGGCGTGCCCGGCATCGTCGAGCCGGGGCCGGACGCGCTGGTGCGGGCCAAGACGTTCGGCTGGGAGGCGGTGCCGTTGGGAGCGCTCCTACGCGCGGGCACGTCGCTGCCGCTGTTCGTCGACAACGGCGCCAAGACCATGGGGCAGGCCGAGCTCTGGTTCGGGTCGGGCAAGGGCACCCGCGACGCGATCATCGTGCTGATGGGCTCGGGCGTCGGGGGCACGGTCGTGACCGACGGGCAGATCTACCGGGGCGCGGGCAAGGCCGCCGGCGAGGTCGGGCACCTGAAGCTGGTCGCGGGCGGGCGGGCCTGCCGGTGCGGGGCGCGCGGCTGCCTGGAGGCTTATCTGGGGGCCGAGGCGATCCTCGACCGCGCGGGCGTCGTGGCCGACTCCGCCGACGAGGAGGCCGCGCTGGCCCGGCTGCTCGACGAGGGCTCCCCGGTCATCGCCGAGAGCGTCGAACTGCTGGGCGTGGGCCTGTCGAGCCTGGTCCACCTGTTCAACCCCGAGCGCATCGTCATCGGCGGCTGGGCGGGGCTCATGCTGGGCGGGCGGCTGCTGGCGGAGATCAGGGCGGCGACCGCGGCCAACACGCAGGCCCAGCCGTTCCAGCCGGAGACGATCGTGCTGGGCCGGCTCGGCCCCGACGCCGTGGCGCTGGGCGCGGCGACGCTGGTGCTGGAGCCGTTCTTCCAGGGGGCGGCGTTCCAAGGGGCCGTCAGCACCATCGCGTAGGGCTTCGATCAAGCCCTGATGTGCACCATGTCCGGGGTGAGCCCGTCGATCCCGCCGGCGCCGAGCAGCTGAAGGGTGCGTACGAGCTCCGCGCGCAGCAGGTCCAGCGCCCGCCGCACCCCGGCCTCGCCGCCCGCCATCAGGCCGTAGAGGTAGGCCCGGCCGATGAAGCAGGCCCGCGCGCCGAGCGCGACCGCGGCGGCGACG
Source organism: Nonomuraea sp. NPDC003201 (assembly GCF_053590415.1). Lineage (NCBI taxonomy): Bacteria > Bacillati > Actinomycetota > Actinomycetes > Streptosporangiales > Streptosporangiaceae > Nonomuraea > Nonomuraea sp. NPDC003201. Next base: position 10,079 of record NZ_JBSFTC010000297.1, on the reverse strand, counting down.
TCGGCCCCGTTGCGGACGCCTCCGTCCAGGAAGACCTCCGTGCGATCGCCCACGGCGGCCACGACCTGGGGCAGCAGCTCCAGCGGCGTGGCGGCCCGGTCGAGCTGCCGCCCGCCGTGGTTGGACACCACCAGGCCGTCCACCCCGAGGGCGGTCAGGTCCTTGGCGTCGTCCACCCGCTGCACGCCCTTGACCAGCAGCCGCCCCTGCCACGCCGAGCGGATCCACTCCAGGTCGTCCATGGTCACCGAGGGGTCGAACATCAGGTTCGTGAGCCCGGGCAGATCGTCCGGGGCGCCCTCGATGGTGGCGAACCTCAGCGGCTCGCTGGTGAGGAAGTCGAACCACCACGCCGGGTGCCGCAGCGCCTGCAGCGCGCTGCGCCAGCGCAGGGACGGCGGGACCGTCAGGCCGTGCCGCACGTCGCGCAGCCGCGCCCCCGCCACCGGCACGTCGACGGTCACGACCAGCACGTCCATGCCCGCCTCGCGGGCCAGGGCGAGCGTCTCCAGGTTGCGCGCGCGGTCGCGGACCACGTACAGCTGGAACCAGTTCCACCCGCCGGGCGCGGCGGCGGCCACGTCGGCGGCCGTCGTGGTGCCCATGGTGGACAGCGTGTAGGGGACGCCCGCGCGCTCGGCCGCCCTGGCCACGGCCCGCTCGCCCTCGCGGTGCATCATCCGGGTGAACCCGGTCGGCCCGAGCACGACCGGCATCGCGATCCGCCTGCCCAGGATCTCGACCGCGGTCGGGGCCTGCGACACGTCGCGCAGGACCCGCGGGCTGAACTCCACCCGCAGGAACGCCTCCACCGACCTGGCCATCGACAGCTCGCCCTCGGCCGCGCCGTCCACGTAGTCGAACACCATGTGCGGGGCACGTCGCCTGGCGAGCAGCCGGAGATCGGCGATGTCGGCGGCGTCGGCCACCCGCCGCGCCCTGGACAGCCGCGGGCGCCCGGGCACGACGGCCCGCAGCTCCCGCCACCGGGGCAGGCGCCGGGGTTCCTTCGCGTTCCCGTCGATGTCTTGGACGTTACCAAAAGGTACGGTGAGTCCGTGATCGACGACTCGACGGCTCCGGCGGGGGACCCGGCGGTGCTCGCGGGGGACTGGGCGGTGCTCGTGGGGGACTCGCCCGCGTCCCTCGCCACGGGGGCCGAGCTGATCGCCCGCTGGTCCGAGCCGCACCGCCGCTACCACACCCTCGACCACCTGGCCGCCGTGCTCGCCGGGATCGCCCAGCTCGCGGCCACGGCGGACGACCCGACCGCCGTGCGCCTGGCCGCCTGGTTCCACGACGCCGTCTACGACGGGCGGCCGGGCCTGGACGAGGAGCGCAGCGCCCAGCTCGCGCAGTCCAGGCTGCCCAGGTGCGGGGTGCCCGCCGCCCGGGTCGCCGAGGTGGCCCGGCTGGTACGCCTCACCGCCGCCCACGACACGCTGGCCGACGGGGACCGCGACGGCGCCGTCCTGTGCGACGCCGACCTGGCCGTGCTCGGGCTGCCCGGATACGACGACTACGCGGGGCGGATCCGGCAGGAGTACGCCCACGTGCCCGACGACCTGTTCAGGGCGGGACGGGCCGAGGTGCTGCGCCGCCTGCTGGCCGTACCGCGCCTCTACCGGACCGAACGCGCCCGCGAGCTGTGGGAGGAGCGGGCACGGTCGAACATGACACGCGAGCTGGCCTCGCTCACGCCGGGCCACGTCGCGTCGTAGCAGGGGCCCGGCCGGCGGGCGCTTGCGGCGTTTGCGGCGTTTGCGACGGGTCGTCGTGGGGGCCGGATCAGCGGAGCTTGCGGCTGTTGACGAGAGCCGGGTCAGCGGCGCTTGCGGCGGCGCAGGCCGGACTCGATCAGCCGCAGGAGCAGCTCGCGCGAGGTGACCGCCTCGGCCCCCAGCTCCACCGCCCGGGCGTGCACGGTCTCCGGCACGTCGTAGTGATCCCGGTCGAAGGCCCGCTCCGGCACCCCCAGCCGCGAGGCGAAGTCGTGCAACTCCTCCAGCGAGCGGTCGCTGACCAGATGCGACCACATCAGGCCGCGCGGCCCGGGCCAGTTGGGCGGGTCGATGAGAACGGTCACGCCGTCAAGGGTAGAGCCGCTCCCACCGACCCGCGCTCACGCCGTCGGGACGGGATCCCCTGGCCCGGGGTGGGTGGGATCACCTGGCCTGGGTCACGCCATCGTGGGCGGGACCCTGCCGCGGACCGCCAGCTCGCCCAGGTCGGACACGACAACCTCGGCCCCGGCCGCGCGCAGCTCCGCCGCCTCGGCCCCGTCCCTGGCGACCGCGACGACCAGCCCGAACCCGCCCTTCTCGCCCGCCTCCACCCCGGGCAGCGCCGCGTCCACCACCGCGGCTCTGACGGCGGGCAGCGCCAGCCGGCGCGCCGCCTCCAGGAAGAGGGCGGGGTCGGGCTTGCCGGGCAGGTTCATCAGGGCCGCGTCGTTGCCGTCCACCACCAGGTCGAACAGGTGCAGCACACCGGCCGACGTGACCAGCTTGCGACCGTGCAGGCTGGCGGAGACGGCCGCCGTACGCGCGCCCCGCTGCCGCAGCTCGTGCAGGAGCGAGACCGTGGACGGGAACGCGGCCACCCCGTACTTCTCCACCTGGGCCATGAAGATCTGGTCCTTGGCCAGGCCGAGCCCGTGCACGGTGGCCGTGCCGGGCTCGTCGTCGGGCGAACCCTCGGGCAGCGTGATGCCGCGTGCCTCGAGGAAGGTGCGGATGCCGTCGAGTCGCGGGCGGCCGTCCACGTAGCGCAGATAGTCGTCCCGGATGTCGAACGGTGTCGAGTGGCCGCGCAGAAACGCGTCGAAGACGTGCTTCCAGGCGGCCGCGTGCCCCCGAGCAGTGTCGGTGACCACGCCGTCGGTGTCGAACAGGACGGCGCTGATCGTGGTCAGATCGATGACAGGCTCGTTCACATTGCGAACGTAACCGCTCTACCAGGCGACGGGTAGCTCTTTGACCCCGTACACGATGGCGAGTTCCCTGAACGGCACCTCGCCCGCGACGTGCAGCCCCGGGAAGCGGCGCAGCAGCGCGGGGAAGGCGATGCGCATCTCCATCTGCGCCAGCGGCGCGCCGATGCAGCGGTGGATGCCATGGCCGAACGCCATGTGCGAGCCCGCCGTCTCCCTGCCGGGCCGCACCTGGTCCATGTCCTCGCCCAGGGCGGGGTCGCGGTTGGCGCCGGTGAGCGAGCAGAGCACCATCTCGCCCTTCTTGATCTGTACGCCGTGCAGCTCCAGATCGTCGCGGGCGAACCGGGGGAAGGCCACCTGCACGACCGTCATGTAGCGCAGCAGCTCTTCGACGACTTCGTTGATGTAGCCGTCGACCTCGCGGACCTTGGCGGCCTCCTCGGGGTTCCGCAACAGCCACAGGGTGCCCAGGGCGAGCATGCTGGTGCTGGTGTCGTGGCCGCCGGTCAGCAGCCCGTCGGCCATGCTGGCGAGCGTACGGTCGTCGAGCTCGTCACCGTGCTCGCGCAGCAGCTGGCCGAGCAGCCCCTCGCCGGGGTTCTGCCGCTCCCGGGCGACCAGGTCGGTCAGATAGGCCATGGCGTCGTTGATCGCCTGCAACGACGCCTCCGGCCCGGCCGTGAAGTCGAACCGGTCCTTGCTGATCTTCACGAAGTCGGCGCGCTCCTCGTACGGGACGCCCAGCAGCTCGCACACCACCAGCGACGGGATCGGCAGCGCGAACTCCTCCACCAGGTCCACGGGGGAGCCCTTGGCCTCGATGCGGTCCAGGTGCTCCTCGACCATCGCCTCGATGCGCGGCTCCAGCCTGCGCAGGCGGTGCATGGTGAACTCGGGCGTCAGGTACTTGCGCAGCCGCGTGTGCTCGGGCGGGTCGCGGAACCCCAGGCCGCCCGGGTCCTCCTGGTTGGAGCCCAGGCCGATCACCCCGGCGAAGTCGTTGCTGAAGCGTTCGTGGTCGCTCAGGACGCCGCGTACGTCCTCCCAGCGGGTGACGAGGTAGACGGTCTGGCTGCCGGGGATCTCCATGGGGAAGACCGGATGCTCGGCCCGGATCCGTCCGAGCTCGCCCACGGGGTCGAAGCCTTCGCGCATGAACTGGACGAGGGGGAACTCATTGTCTGACATCGATATCCGTCCTGCTGGGATACATCACGCCATCTCGGGATAAATCCCTCCATAGATGGTCCCACCCGGAGCGGCGGATGTTGCCCTCCGAAAGGACGAATTTCCCCTCCCCCTCGCGGCCCCCACCGCCTCCCTCACAGGACCGTCCTACACATCCTGACCAGCCAGAACCCCGGTCACCTCACCGGGCGGCGGCTCGGTCCGGTCGCGGGCGTACAGGAGCTGCTCGGGCAGCGGTGCCTCCGCCGACAACGCCGGCGGAGCGGGCTTGGGCTTGCGCGGCTCGCGCACCCCACCCTCGCCACCCTCCGACGGGTCGTCGAACGGGAAATCCCTCTCGCCGGGCCAGTGCGGCTCGCCGGGCCCGTACCCGGGCATCCAGGCGGGTGCGCCGCTGGGAAGAGCGCGGCGTCTGCGTGATCGCTTGCTCACAATCCCCTCCTCGCGGCCCATTGTGCGCCCACCCCCGCCCCACGACCACCCCCACTCCACGCCTCTATCCCCAACGTCACCCCACCCCGCCTCGCTTCGCACCCCACCCCGCCCCCGCTCGGAACGCCGCTCCGGTCCGGTGCGCCACTTCGTCCCTCACGCCGTTGCGCGCTCTCCGGCCCCGTGCGCCGAGCGCCGTCCTGCTCCGGCCCGTATGCCGCTCGCCCGTGTGCCCCTTCGGTCCCTCGCGCCGAGTGCCGGTCCGGGGACGTTCCGGGGCGCTTGGGCGGGGTGTAGTTACGCTCCGCGTGTTGTCGCGCCGTTGGACCGCGCCATCCGGAGGGAAACCCGTCCGGGCGACACGCCCGGCCAGGCTTGGGGGAAGTTGTCGGAACTGCAGTGAAACAGGGGCAAAATGGGGCGGCAGATGGCGTTTGGCGTACAAGATGGCGACATTCTGCGATGATCTCGTCGCATAGAGCCGGAGTTTGAGCCCCCACGGATAGTGACAGATGCCGACATTTGAGGAAATAGCAGCCTTCGTCACCGAGAAGCCGCTCGCCACCGCCGTCATCGCGTTGCTGAGCCTGGCCGGGCTGGCGCTGGCGTTCCTGGTGCTGAGGATCGCCTGGCGGGCCACCGCCTGGCTGGTCTCCCGGTACGTCGCCGCCCGTCCCATCGAGGACGTGCTGACCATCGTCGCCGCCTCCATCGCCACCGGCGTGTCCGCGCAGGGTATGTGGCGCTTCTCCGGCGACGTGCTCGGCCTGGACGGGCCGCTGCGGCTGCTGCTGTTCGCGTTCATCGAGGTCGCGATCATCACGAGCGCGGTGCGGGCCCGCCGCAACATGCGCGAGAACTTCTCCGCCGGCATCGACGGCATCGCCGTGTGGGCGCTGACCTGCCTGACCGCCGTACTGTCCAGCATGGACGCGCGCAGCCTGCCCGAGGCGGTGTTCAGGCTCGCCGCGCCGCTGGTCGCCGCCTGGCTCTGGGAGCGCGGCATGGCCATCGAGCGGCACCGCATCCGTGGCACCGGCCGCATCAACTGGCGTCTGACGCCCGAGCGGCTGCTCGTCCGGGTCGGGCTGGCCGAGGTCAGCGACCGTACGGCGAGCGAGGTCGACGCCCACCGCCGGCTGACCAGGGTCGCGCTGGCCGCCAAGCGGGCCAAGGCGCTGCGCGACAACGGGGCCTCCGAGCGCAAGATGCGCACCGCGCTGGCCAAGCTCGACAAGGCCATGGACCAGGCCGTCGAGCACACCGGGCTGGCGGTGAACCAGGCCCGCCAGGAGGCGCTGCTGGCCCAGATCGCCGCCCTCTACAACACCACCGCCCTCATCGACGCCGCCCCCCGCGTGCCGTGGGAGCCCGAGCCCGAGCAGCAGCCGGTGCCCGCCCGCCCGGCGCTGCCGCCCGCGCTCGCCGAGCTCGTCGAGGAGGAGGACGAGGACATCGAGGTGCTCGACACCACCCCGCAGGTCGTCGACACGGCCCAGCGGGCCGCGCTGATGCGCCAGGCCCGCGCGTTCTGGGACCGCCAGATCGCCAAGGGCATCGTGCCGCGTACGGTGGACATCGCCCACGAGATCGGCATCTCGCTGGCCACGGCGCGCGAGTATCGTGCCCTGTGGAAGCTCGAGCCGCAGGCGCACGCCCTCATCGAGGCGCTGTTCCAGCAGCACGGCATCGTCGACACGGGCGCCTTCCCCGCCATCGCGGACGACGGGCGGGTGCTGACCACCAAGTTGTAGGGGGAGCGCGGTTGCGGGAGCGCACGCTCGAGCGCGTCAGGAAACTCCTGGCCAAGGCCGAACGCACCGACAACGAGCACGAGCGGGCGACGTTCATGGCGGCCGCGTCGGCGTTGATGGCCAAGCACGGCATCGACTCGCTCCCCCCGGCGGGCACCCGGCAGACGCCCGGCGACCGGGTCGTCACCCTGCCCAACCCCTGGGCCAGGGAGAAGGCCCGCCTGGTCAGCCTGGTCGCGCAGGCCGTGCGCTGCCGCCCCCTGCTCATCGGGCGGGGCGAGGGCGGGCAGCGGGTGCACGTGTTCGGGTTCGCGGCCGATCTGGAGCGGGCCGACCTGCTGGCCACGTCGTTGCTGCTGCAGATGGCGAGCGGGCTGGCGCGGATGCGGGTGCCCGACGGCGTGACCGCCGTGCGGGCCTACCGGCGGTCGTGGCTGCTGGGGTTCACGGACGAGGTGTACCGGCTGCTGTGCGTGGCCGAGTCACAGGCCGAGCAGGCCAGTACGGGCGCCGCGCTCGTCCTGGCCGACCGCCGGGCCGAGGTCGAACGGGCGGTGTCCGCCCACTATCCGGACATCCGGGTGAGCGTGCCCAGGACGAGCGGCACGGGCTACCGGGACGGGGTGGCCGCCGGCCGCCGCGCCGACCTCGGCCGTACCGGAATGACCACCGACACGGCCCCCGAGCTGGCCCCCGGCCGCTGACCCGGCCGGACACCAGGCCGTGCGGTCAGCCGAGGGCGTCGGAGACCAACGAGCGGGCCTCCTCCTGCACCTTGGCCAGGTGGTCGGGGCCGCGGAAGGACTCGGCGTAGATCTTGTAGACGTCCTCCGTCCCCGACGGCCGGGCCGCGAACCAGGCGTTCTCCGTCGCGACCTTCACCCCGCCGAGCTCGGCCCCGTTGCCGGGCGCCGTGGTCTGGACGGCGGTGATCGGCTCACCCGCCAGCGACGACGCCTTCACCTGCGCGGCCGAGAGCTTCGCGAGCACCGCCTTCTCCTCGCGCGTGGCGGGGGCGTCGACCCGGGCGTACGCGGGCTCCCCGAACCGCTCGACCAGCCCCCGGTAGTGCGCGCTCGGCGACTTGCCGGTGACGGCCTGGATCTCGGAGGCCAGCAGCGCCAGGATGATCCCGTCCTTGTCCGTGGACCAGACGGACCCGTCGCGCCGCAGGAACGACGCTCCCGCGCTCTCCTCGCCCCCGAACCCCAGCGACCCGTCCAGCAGCCCCGGGACGAACCACTTGAACCCGACCGGCACCTCGTACAGCCGCCGCCCCATGGACTCCACGACCCGGTCGATGATCCCGCTGCTGACCATCGTCTTGCCCACCCCGGCGGCTGCGGGCCAGCCGTCGCGGTGCGTGTAGAGGTAGGAGACGGCGACGGCGAGGTAGTGGTTGGGGTTGAGCAGGCCGCCGTCGGGGGTGACGACGCCGTGCCGGTCGGCGTCGGCATCGTTTCCGGTGGAAATGTCGTACTTATCGCGATTGGCGATGAGAGAGGCCATCGCGAACGGCGACGAGCAGTCCATCCGGATCTTCCCGTCCCAGTCCAGCGTCATGAACCGCCACGTCGGATCCACCAGCGGATTGACCACGGTCAGGTCGAGCCGGTGCCGCTCCGCGATCTCCCCCCAGTACGCCACGCTCGCCCCGCCCAGCGGATCGGCCCCGATGCGCACCCCGGCGGCCCGGATCGCGTCCAGGTCCACCACGGACGGCAGGTCGTCCACGTACATCCCGAGGAAGTCGTAACGCCCCGCCGCCTCCAGCGCCTTCGTGTACGAGACCCGCAGCACGCTCTCCAGCCCGGCGGCCAGCAGCCGATTGGCGCGGTCCTGGATCCACGTGGTCGCGTCGGTGTCGGCGGGACCCCCGTGCGGCGGGTTGTACTTGAACCCGCCGTCGCCCGGCGGGTTGTGCGACGGCGTGATCACGATGCCGTCGGCGAGCCCGGTGGTGCGCCCGTGGTTGTGGCGCAGGATGGCGTGCGAGACGGACGGGGTCGGCGTGTAGCCGTCGCGGGAGTCGATCAGCACCTGGACCCCGTTGGCGACCAGGACCTCCAGCGCGGACACCCGCGCGGGCTCCGACAGCGCGTGCGTGTCGACGCCGAGGAACAGCGGCCCGTCGGTGCCCTGCATCCGCCGGTATTCGCAGATGGCCTGCGTCGTGGCCAGGATGTGGTCCTCGTTGAACGCCGTCCTCAGCGACGACCCCCGGTGTCCCGACGTGCCGAACGCCACCCGCTGCCCCGGGTCGCCGGGATCGGGATGCAGCGCGTAATAGGAGGTCACGAGCCTGTCGACGGCCACGAGGTCGGCGGGCTGGGCTGGCTGTCCTGCGCGTTCGTGCGTCATGTAGGCCACTTTACAAATCCGCCTCCGGCCGGAGGATGGGCGCGGCCGGGTGTGGGAAGGTACAGTTCCGTCGATTACTAGAACGGAGTTCGGTTCCTATGCGATTCGGTTATTACCTGACAGAGCCCAAAGGAGACGACCCGATCGGCGGGTTGCGAGCCCAGATCGCCCAGGCGGCGCAGGACGGCTTCACCTCGGCCTGGCTCTCCAACATCTTCGGCCTCGACGCCCTCACCGCCCTGGCCGCCGCCGGGGGTCAGGTGCCCGGCATCGAGCTCGGCACCGCCGTCGTCCCGACGTACCCGCGCCACCCGGCCGTGCTGGCCCAGCAGGCCATGACCACCAACGCCGCGCTCGGCGGGCGCCTCGCGCTCGGCATCGGCCTGTCGCACCAGATGGTCATCGAGGGCATGTACGGCTACAGCTTCGAGCGCCCGTACCGGCACATGTCGGAATACCTGGACATCCTGCTCCCGCTCAGCCGGGGCGAGCACGTCAAGTACGAAGGCGAGACGCTCAAGGCCGACCTGCGGCTCACCACGCCCGGCGGCGGCTTCCCGGTGCTGGTCGCCGCGCTCGGCCCGCGCATGCTCAAGCTGGCCGGCACCGTGGCCGACGGCACCGTCCTGTGGATGACGGGCCCCAAGACGGTCGCCCAGCACGTGGCGCCCACCATCACCGCGGCCGCCGCCGAGGCGGGCCGCGAGGCGCCCAGGATCGTCTGCGCGCTGCCGATCTGCGTCACCGATGACCCCGCCGGCGCCGTCGCTCGCGCGAACGAGATCTTCGCTGTCTACGGACACCTCCCCTCATATCGTGCGATGCTCGACAGGGAAGGCGCGGCCACCCCGGGAGACGTCGCCATCGTGGGCGACGAGGACGCGGTGCTGGCCAAGCTCGACGTGCTGCGGGAAGCCGGTGTGACCGACTTCGTGGGCTCGGTGTTCGCGAGCAAGGAACGCACGCGGGCGCTGCTGATCGGCGCGGCGAAGGGCTGACCCCAAGACATCTCCATAATTCTCCGGCGGGGTGAAGATCGCTTGCTGCATGGCGTTGATGTGTCCGACTGGCAGGGGCCCGTCGACTGGGCCGGCCACGCGGCGGACGGGGTGGCCTTCGCGTTCGCCAAGGCCACCGAGGGCGGCGATTTCACCGACAAGCTGTTCGAACGCAACTGGACCGGCATGCGCGAGAGCCGGATCGTCCGCGGCGCGTACCACTGCGCCAGGCCCGGGGGCGACCCGATCGAGCAGGCGCGCCACTTCCTGGCCGCGATCGACGCGGCGGGCGGGTTACGCGCCGGCGACCTGGTGGCCCTCGACCTGGAGACCGATGACGGCCTGCGCCCCGAGCAGGTCGCCCGCCACGCGCGCCGCTGGTGCCACCACGTCGAGCGGCACGGCGGCGCG
>NZ_JBSFTC010000296.1:0-13061 GCF_053590415.1 Nonomuraea sp. NPDC003201 | reverse complement strand
GGAACGCAGCCGGCCCGCGCGGCGCTGGTCCTCCACCCGCCGGCTGGCGGCCGAGGTCACCCGGTCGAGCACCACGGCCATGATCACGATCGCCAGGCCGGCGTTGAAGGCGGTCCCGACGTCCAGCGTCTGCAGCGCCTTGAGCACGGTCTTGCCCAGGCCGGGCGCGTCGATCAGGGCCGCGATGGTGGCCATGGACAGCGCGGCCATGATGGTCTGGTTGACCCCCACGATGATCGTCTGCCTGGCCATCGGCAGCCGCACGTGCCTGAGCGCCTGCATAGGAGTGGCGCCGAGCGACGTGCCCGCCTCCATCGTCTCCGGCGAGACCTGCCGGATGCCGTGCGCGGTGATGCGGATGGCCGGCGGGACCGCGTAGATCATCGTGGCCACGGTCGCGCTGGCCGGGCCGATGAGGAAGAACAGCGTCAGCGGCGCCAGGTAGACGAACGTCGGCATCGTCTGCATGAAGTCGAGCACCGGCGTGACCAGCCGCAGGAACCGGTCGCTCAGCCCCGCCCAGATCCCGAGCGGGATGCCCACGGCCAGCGACAGCGCGACCGCCGTCAGCGTGAGGGCGAGCGTGTCCATGCTCTCCTGCCACAGGCCGAGCAGGCCGAACGACAGGAAGCCCGCGGCCGTCAGCGCCGCCACCTTCCGGTTGCCGTACAGCAGGGCGACGGCCGTGGCGATCGCCACCACGCCGAGCCAGCCCAGCACGGGCAGGGGGCGGCCGAAGGACGGCTGGCTGATCAGCGCCTGGACGAAGGTCACCGCGTCGTCCAGGAAGAGCCGGATGTAGTTGATGAAGTAGAGGAAGAACGGGTTGCTGTTGCGGCTGTCGTCGATGACGTCCATGGCCTGGCTGAGGTCGCGGTGCAGCGGGGTCAGCTCGGCGCCGCCCAGTTGCTGGGTGTCGCGCCCACCGAGCACCGCCCAGCCCACCACCCAGGCCGCGATGACCAGGGCCAGCAGCAGCCTGCGGTCGGGCAGCTTGTGCAGCCTGGCGGCGACCGCCGCGACGGCCGCCATCAGTGCTGCCCTCCGGCGATCACTTCGAGGATCTCCGCGCTGGTGACCACGCCGAGCAGGCCGTCGTCCCCGGCCACGCGCACCGGGCGGTCGGCCGACAGCACGGTGTGCACGGCGTCGCGGATGACCACGTCGGGGCCGAGCTCCGGGCCGTCGAGCGGCTCGCCCTCCAGCGGCGGGCGCATGATCCACGACAGGGTCAGCACGTGCGAGCGCGGGACGTCGCTGACGAAGTTGGCCACGTACTCGTCGGCGGGCGCGCCCACCACCTCGTCGGGCGTGCCGACCTGGACCAGCTCGCCGTCGCGCATGATGAGGATCCGGTCGCCCAGCTTGAGCGCCTCGCTCAGGTCGTGGGTGATGAAGATCATCGTCTTGCCCACCTCGTGGTGCAGGCGGATGACCTCGTTCTGCATCTCGCGCCTGATCAGCGGGTCGAGCGCGGAGAACGGCTCGTCGAACAGCAGCACCTCGGGGTCGGCCGCGAGCGCGCGGGCCAGGCCGACGCGCTGCTGCATGCCGCCGGACAGCTGGTCGGGGTAGGAGTTCTCGAAGCCGGTCAGCCCGACCAGCCCGAGCACCTCGCGGGCCCGCTCGTAGCGCTCCTTCTTGGGGGTGCCCCGGATCTCCAGCCCGAAGGCCACGTTCTCCAGCACGCACCGGTGCGGCAGCAGCCCGAAGTGCTGGAAGACCATCGCCATCCGGTGCCTGCGCAGCTCGCGCAGCTTGCGGGCGTCGGCGGTGCGGATGTCCTCGCCGTCCAGCACGATCTCGCCCGCCGTGGGCTCGATCAGCCGGGTCAGGCAGCGCACCAGGGTGGACTTGCCCGAGCCCGACAGGCCCATGACGACGAACACCTCGCCCCGCCGGACCGAGAAGGAGACGTCGCGGACCGCGGCGACGCAGCCGGTCTGCTCCTTGAGCTCCGTGCGGCTCAGGGTGCTGCCGACCACGCGGCCGGCCTTGGGGCCGAACACCTTCCACAGCCCTCGGACGTCGAGAATGGGGGGTGCCTCGGTGTTGAGCGGTGTGCTTTCGGTCAGTGACGGGACGGTCATGACCACCACCTCTTCGTCGTCGGAGCGTCAGTTCTCTGGGAACCACCGCTGTGGGCGCGGTCGGATGTTCTGCCAGACGTGCTTGATCTCGCGGTACTCGTCCAGGCCGGTCGGGCCGAGCTCGCGGCCGTTGCCGGACTGCTTGAAGCCACCCCACTCGGCCTGCGGCACGTAGGGGTGGTAGTCGTTGATCCACACCGTGCCGTGCCGCAGCCGGCCCGCGACCCGCTGCGCCCTGCCGGCGTCCTGGGTCCAGACCGCGCCGGCCAGGCCGTACTCGGTGTCGTTGGCGAGGCGGACCGCCTCGTCCTCGGTCGTGAAGCGCTCGACGGTCAGGACGGGGCCGAAGGACTCCTCGCGCACGACGCGCATGTCCTGCTTGCACTCGTCCAGGACGGTGGGCCGGTAGAAGTGTCCGGGCCCGTCGAGGCGGCGGCCGCCGCAGCGCAGCACGGCCCCCTCGGCCAGGCCCGCCGCCACGTAGTCCTCGACCTTGGCCAGGTGAGCGGCGGAGATGAGCGGGCCGGTGTCGGCGTTCGGGTCGAGGGGGCCGCCCAGGCGGATCAGCTCGGCCCGCCGTACGACCTCGTCCACGAACGCGTCGTGCAGGGAGTCCTCCACCAGCAGCCGCGCGCCGGCCGAGCAGACCTGGCCGGAGTGCAGGAACACCGCGGTGAGCGCGAAGTCGACGGCCGTGTCGAAGTCGGCGTCGGCGAAGACGATGTTGGGGTTCTTGCCGCCCAGCTCCAGCGCCACCCGCTTCACGGTGGCCGCGGCGGCGGCCATGACGCGCCGCCCGGTGGCCAGGCCGCCGGTGAAGGAGACCATGTCCACGTCCGGGTGTTCGGCCAGCGGCGCGCCGGCCTCCGGGCCGGCGCCGAGCACGAGGTTGGCCACCCCGTCCGGCAGCCCGGCCTCGGCCAGCGCGCGCATCAGCAGGATGGCCGTGCTGGGGGTCAGCTCGCTCGGCTTGAGCACGAACGTGTTGCCCGCGGCGAGCGCCGGGGCGACCTTCCACGTGGTCTGGAGCAGGGGGTAGTTCCACGGCGTGATGAGGCCGCAGACGCCGATCGGCTCGTGCACGATGCGGCTGATCGCGTCGTCGCGGCCGGTGTCGACGACCCGGCCCGCGTCGGTGCCCGCGACGCCGGCGAAGTAGCGCAGGCTGGCCACGCAGTCGTCGATGTCGTACTCGCTCTCCACCAGGCGCTTGCCGGTGTCGCCCGACTCGGCGCGGGCGAAGGTCTGGCGGTCGCGTTCCAGCAGGTCGGCTACCTTGTACAGCAGTGCGCCGCGCTCACGGGCCGGCGTCGTGGGCCAGGGGCCGCCGTCGAAGGCGCGCCTGGCCGCGGCGATCGCCGCCTCGGTGTCCGCGGCGGTTCCCTCGGCCACGGTGGCCACGAGGCTGCCGTCGGCGGGCGAGTGGATGCGCCGCTGACCGCCGGCGAGTGGCCTGGTCCACTCGCCCGCGATGTAGAGCTCGGTCATCGGCACACCTCGGTAGTTGCGTATCGCGCAAGGCGCTGCTTAATGAGGAACAGGATTGACTCGTCTCCGAGTGTTCGTCAAGGGTTTGCCGGAATCACTGGCCAAATAAATACGTTGTGCTGAGGTTTGACCTTCTTGCCCCTTGACGTGCTAGGCCTGTGCCCTCAGTCTGTTGCGTATAAATCTCTTCTTTGCGTCATACGCAACACCGGGAGGGTGTGATGTCTCCACGTCCCGACCCTGGCCGCGAGTTCATCCTCACGGTGTCCTGCTCCGACAAGCCGGGCATCGTGTACGCGGTCAGCAGCTTCCTCGTCCAGCACGGCGGGAACATGCTGCAGAGCAAGCAGTTCAACGACCGCAAGGGTGACAGGTTCTTCATGCGCGTGCACTTCGCCGCCCATGACGAGATCGAGCGGTTGCGCGAGGGGTTCACCTACGTCGCCGAGTCCTTCCAGATGAACTGGCAGCTGAAGGACGCGGCCACGCCCACCCGCACGCTGGTCATGGCGTCGAAGTTCGGCCACTGCGTGAACGACCTGCTCTATCGCCGCCAGGTGGGCGCGCTCAACATCGACATCCCCGCGATCGTCTCCAACCACCCCGACCTCGAGCCGCTGGCCGCCTCGTACGGCGTGCCGTACCACCACGTGCCCGTCACGGCCGCCACCAAGGACGAGGCCGAGGCGCGGATCCTGGAGCTGGTCGAGGAGTGCGACGCGGAGCTGGTGGTCCTGGCGCGCTACATGCAGATCCTCTCCGACGACCTGTGCAAGCGGCTGGAGGGGCGGGCCATCAACATCCACCACTCCTTCCTGCCGGGCTTCAAGGGCGCCAAGCCGTACCACCAGGCGCACGAGCGCGGCGTGAAGCTCATCGGGGCGACCGCGCACTACGTCACGGCCGACCTGGACGAGGGGCCCATCATCGAGCAGGACGTGGCCAGGGTGGACCACGAGCTCGACGCCGAGGATCTGGTCGCGGCCGGCCGGGACGTGGAGGCGCAGGTGCTGGCCAGGGCCGTGAAGTGGCACAGCGAGCAGCGCGTCCTGCTCAACGGCAACCGCACCGTCGTCTTCCGCTGACGCTCAGGCACAAGGGCGGTGGGGGAGTGCCCCACCGCCCTCGTGTCATGCCCGGTGACGGTAGAACTCGGTCGTCTGCGGCGGCAGCGGCGTGTTGCCCAGGATGAGGTCGGCCGCCTTCTCCGCCAGCATCATGACCGGCGCGTAGATGTTGCCGTTCGTCACGTACGGCATGGCCGAGGCGTCCACCACGCGCAGCCCGTCGACGCCGTGCACCCGCATCGTGTCCGGGTCGAGCACCGACATCGCGTCCACGCCCATCCTGGCCGTGCACGAGGGATGCAGGGCGGTCTCGCCGTCCTTGGCCACCCAGTCCAGGATCTCCTCGTCGGTCTCCACGGACGGGCCGGGCGACACCTCGCCCGTGCTGAGCCCGGCCAGCGCCGGAGCCCCGAGGATCTTGCGGGCCACCCGGACGGCCTCCACCCACTCCCGCCTGTCCTGCTCGGTGGACAGGTAGTTGAAGCGCAGCGCGGGATGCTGCCGGGGATCCGTGCTCTTGATCTTCACCGAGCCGCGGGCGTCGGAGTACATGGGGCCGACGTGCACCTGGTAGCCGTGCCCGCCCGCCGGCGCCGAGCCGTCGTAGCGCACGGCCAGCGGCAGGAAGTGGAACATCAGGTTGGGGTAGTCGACCTCGTCGTTGCCGCGGACGAAGCCGCCCGCCTCGAAGTGGTTGGTCGCCCCCGGCCCGCCGCGCAGGAACAGCCACTGCGCGCCGATCCAGGGGTGGCGCCACTTCTGCAGGTTCGGCTGCTGCGAGACCGGCTCGCGGCAGCCGTGCTGGATGTAGACCTCCAGGTGGTCCTGCAGGTTCTCGCCCACGCCCGGCAGGTCGTGCACGACGTCGATGCCGAGGTCGCGCAGCTCGTCGGCATTGCCGATCCCGGACAGCTGCAGCAGTTGAGGCGAGTTGATCGCGCCGCCGCACAGGATGACCTCGCCCGCGCGGACCCGGCCGCCGTCGAACTCGACGCCGACGGCCCTGTTCCCGTCGAAGACGACCTTCGTCACCAGCACGCGCGTCTTGACGGTCAGGTTGGGCCGCTTCATGACCGGGTGCAGGTACGCCCTGGCGGCGCTGAGCCGGCGCCCGCGCCGGATGTTGCGGTCGAAACGGGCGAAGCCCTCCTGCCGGTAGCCGTTCACGTCGTCGGTCAGGGGATAGCCGGCCTGCTGCACCGCCTGAAAGAACGCGTCGTACAGCGGCGTGCTCGCCGCCCCGCGCTCCAGCACCAGCGGCCCGCCGTGGCCGCGCCACGGCGTGTCGGGGTCGGCCAGGCAGTTCTCCATCCGCTTGAAGTACGGCAGGCAGTGGGCGTAGTCCCAGCTCTTCATCCCGGGATCGGCGCCCCACCGCTCGTAGTCCAGCGGGTTGCCGCGCTGGAAGATCATGCCGTTGATGCTGCTGGAGCCGCCGAGCACCTTGCCGCGAGCGTGATAGATCCGCCGGCCGTGCATGTGGGGCTCGGGCTCCGACTCGTAGCGCCAGTCGTAGAAGCGGTTGCCGATGGGGAAGGGCAGGGCCGCGGGCATGTGGATGAACACGTCCCACGGGTAGTCCGATCGGCCCGCCTCCAGGACGAGCACCCGCGTGGCAGGGTCCGCGGAGAGCCGGTTCGCCAGCGCGCTGCCGGCCGAGCCGCCTCCGACGATGACGAAGTCGTATTGATGTGACGTCATGGTGCCTCGTCTCGCTCGCGCGTTTCGCCAAATCGTAGCGCTATACGCATTGCGTTTCACTACTCGCAACAGGAGATCTTTTGGTCGTGCGTTAGACGGAGTTCCCTCTAGCACTTAGAGTTTCGCTATGGGCAACGATTCGGGCAGCGGGGGCGTGCAGTCGGTCGATCGGGCGATCAGCGTGCTGGAGATCCTCTCCCGGAGGGGCGAGGCAGGGGTCAGCGAGGTCGCCGCGGAGATCGACGTGCACAAGTCGACCGCGTTCCGGCTGCTCGGCGCGCTCGAGGCGCGCGGCCTGGTCGAGCAGGCCGAGGAACGCGGCAAATACCGGCTCGGCTTCGGCATCATCCGCCTGGCCGGCGGCGTCAACACCCAGCTCGACGTCACCCAGAGGGGGCGCCCGGTCTGCCAGCGCCTGGCGGAGGAGATCGGCGAGACGGTCAACATCGCCGTGCTCCGCTCCAGCTACGCGGTCAACCTCGACCAGGTGCGCGGCGCCTCGGCGGTCACCGCCTACAACTGGGTCGGCCAGATCACGCCGTTGCACGCCACCTCCAGCGGAAAGGTGCTGATGGCCCACCTGGACGAGCGCCAGCGCGAGCGGGTGCTGTCCGACGGGGCCCTGGAGTCCTTCACATCCCGCACCGTCACCGACCTCGACCGGCTCAGGGAGCAGCTGACCGAGATCAAGCGGGCCGGCTACGGCTACTGCCTGGAGGAGCTGGAGGAGGGGCTGAACGCCATGGCGGCGCCCATCCGCTCCTACCACGGCGACGTCGTCGCCGCCGTGAGCGCCTCCGGCCCCGCCTACCGCTTCACCGCCGAGCGCATGCACGAGCTCGCTCCCGTCCTGATCGGCGGGGCCGACGAGATCAGCCGCCGCCTCGGGTACGCCGGCTGAGCCGGACCACGATGCTCTTGGAGGTCGGCGTGTTGGAGGTCTCGGCCACCGAGTCGAGCGGCACCAGCACATTGGTCTCCGGGAAGTAGGCGGCGCAGCAGCCGCGGGCGGTCGGATAGGCGATGACTCTGAAGCCCTCGGCGGTGCGCTCGCCGTCGGGCCACTCGCTGACCAGGTCGACCACGTCGCCGTCGGCCAGGTCGCGTTCCGCGAGGTCGCCGGGGTGGACGAAGACCACCCTGCGGCCGTTCTTGACACCGCGGTAGCGGTCGTCGAGGCCGTAGACGGTGGTGTTGTACTGGTCGTGGCTGCGTACGGTCTGCAGCAGCAGCCGCCCCGGCGGCACCCGCAGGACCTCCAGCCGGTTGACGGTGAAGCCGGCCCTGCCGGTGGCGGTGGGGAAGCGGCGCTCGTCCCTGGGCGCGTTGGGCAGCGCGAAGCCGGCCTCCGCGCGGCCGTTGAAGTCCTCGAAACCGGGGATCACCCGCGCGATGCGGTCACGGATCGTGGCGTAGTCCCGCTCGAAGCCGGCCCACGGCTCCTCGCCGAACAGCTCGCGGCCCAGCCGGGCCACGATCGCCACCTCCGACAGCAGGTCCGGGGAGGCGGGCGCGAGCCGGCCGCGCGAGGCGTGCACCAGCCCCATCGAGTCCTCGACGGTGACGAACCCGGCCGGGTCGCGCTCGGTGCGGCCCAGCGTGGGCAGGATGAGCGCCCGCTCGCCGCACACCGCGTGCGAGCGGTTGAGCTTCGTGGAGACCTGCACGGTCAGCCTGGTACGGCGCAGCGCCGCCTCGGTGACGCGGCTGTCGGGGGTGGCGCGGACGAAGTTGCCGCCCATGCCGACGAAGACCTTCGCCTCGCCGTCGCGCATGGCCCGGATGGCCTCGACCGTGTCCAGCCCGTGGTGCCGGGGCGGCTCGAAGCCGAACTCCCCGGCCAGCGCGTCCAGGAAGTCCTTCGAGGGCTTCTCGTAGATGCCCATGGTCCGGTCGCCCTGCACGTTGGAGTGGCCGCGCACCGGGCACAGGCCCACGTTGCCGCGCAGCAGCTGGAAGTTGACCACCTCGCGGATGGTGGCCACGGAGTTGCGGTGCTGGGTGAGCCCCATGGCCCAGCAGACGACGACGGACCCGGCGTTCCTGACGTCGCGGGCCGTCTCCTCCAGCTCCTGCCGGGTCAGGCCGGTCGCCTCCAGCACCTCCGCCCAGTCCAGGCCGGTCAGGTGCGCCTTCCACTCCTCGAAGCCGCTGGTGTGCTCGGCGATGAACGCCTCGTCGGCGGTGTCGAGCAGCAGCAGCGACAGCGCCTGGAACAGCGCCATGTCGCCGTTGAGCCGGATCTGCAGGAACCGGTCGGCCAGCGCGGTGCCTGCGGCCAGCCCGGACGGCCGCTGCGGGTTCTTGAAGCGCAGCAGCCCGGCCTCGGGCAGCGGATTGACCGCGACGATCCGCGCGCCGCCGCGCTTGGCCTTCTCCAGGGCGGTGAGCATGCGGGGATGGTTGGTGCCCGGGTTCTGGCCGACCACGAAGATCAGGTCGGCCCGGTGTAGGTCGTCGAGCGACACGGTGCCCTTGCCGATCCCGATCGTCTCGGTGAGCGCGGCGCCGCTGGACTCGTGGCACATGTTGGAGCAGTCGGGCAGGTTGTTGGTGCCGAACCGGCGCACCAGCAGCTGGTAGGCGAAGGCCGCCTCGTTGGAGGTGCGGCCCGAGGTGTAGAAGACCGCCTGGTCGGGGCTGTCCAGCGCGCGCAGCTCGGCCGCGATCATGCCGAACGCCTCCGCCCAGCCGACGGGCTCGTAGTGCTCGGCGCCCGCGGGCTTGTACATCGGCTCGGTCAGCCTGCCCTGCTGCCCCAGCCAGTAGTCGCTCATCCCGGCCAGCTCGCTCACCGGATGGGCGGCGAAGAACTCGCGGGTGACGCGCCGGGTCGTGGCCTCCTCGGCCACCGCCTTGGCGCCGTTCTCGCAGAACTCGGCCGGGCTGCGGTGCTCGCCCTCCGGCCAGGCGCAGCCGGGGCAGTCGAAGCCGCTCTTCTGGTTGACGCGCAGCAGCGTCAGCGCGGTGCGGCCGACCCCCATCTGCCGGTGGGCGATGCGCAGGGCGTGGCCCACGGCGGGCAGGCCGCCCGCCCAATCCTTGGGCGGGCCGGCCGTCAGACGTTCGTCGTCGTGCTCGTTCACCCGACGCGGTCCTGGACCCAGTCGTGGAAGGCGCCGATGTGGTGCTCGCTGGGCACCAGCACGCCGCCCTTGGCGTACGTACGCGAGCCCATCTGCGGCTGGCACCGCTCGCACGCCTCGAAGTCCTGCTCGTTGACCCGGTGGAACAGCTCCACCGACTTGTCCAGGTCCTTGCCGCTCGCCACGACGCCGGGCAGGTAGAGCCAGTCGCACTCGACCACCGTGCGGTCCACCGCCAGCGGGAACATGCGGTGCACGATCACGTGGTCGGGCACCAGGTTGATGAACACCTGCGGCTTGATGGTGATCGCGTAGTAGCGGCGGTCCTGCTCCTCGCTGACGCCCGGGATGCGGTCGAGCCCTTCGGACCCGTCGACGGTGAAGCCCTGGATCTCCTCACCGAACTCGGCGCCGTGACCCACGAAGTACTGAGCCGCGTAGCCGTCGGCGAACTCCGGCAGCACCTCGGTCAGCTCGGGATGGATCGTGGCGCAGTGGTAGCACTCCATGAAGTTCTCGATGATGAGCTTCCAGTTCGCCTTCACGTCGTAGACGATCCTGCGGCCCACCTCCAGGCCGGCCACGTCGTAGTTCTCGAGCAGCTCCAGCGAGCCGAGCCGCTCGGTCACCGCGCCCAGCACGTCCTCCTCGAAGGAGGGCGGCTCGTCGGCCAGGCACACCCACACGTAGCCGAGCCACTCGCGCACGTGCACCTTCACCAGGCCGTACTCCACCCGGTCCAGGTCGGCCATCTTGGTCAGGTTGGGCGCGGCGATCAGCTTGCCGTCCAGGTCGTAGGTCCAGGCGTGGTACGGGCACTGGAAGGCCCGCTTCACCTCGCCCGACTCCTCCGTGCGCAGCGTCGCGCCGCGGTGGCGGCAGACGTTGAAGAACGCGCGCACCGACCTGTCGCGCGCCCTGGTGACGAGGATGCTCTCGGAGCCGACCTGAACGGTCTTGAACGAGCCCGGCTTGGGCAGGTCGGCCGAGCGCACCACGCAGAACCACATCGCCTCGAAGATGTTCCGCTGCTCCGCGGCGAAGATCTCGGGGTCCACGTAGTAGCGACCGGGGAGGGTGGGGATCACGCTTGACGCGGTGGTGGTCACGGGCAGTACTCCTCTGAGACAGGCCGGGTCAGTGCCCTCGGCGGATCCAGTCCTCGAGCTGCGGAGCCTCGGCTCCGATGCTGGTGTCCTCACCGTGTCCGGTGTGCACCACGGTCTCGCCGGGCAGCGTCAGCAGCGTCCGGCTGATCGACGAGATGATCGTCGGGAAGTCGCTGTACGACCTGCCCGTCGCGCCGGGGCCGCCCTTGAACAGGGTGTCCCCGGAGAACAGCACGCCGAGCTCCGGCACGTACAGGCACACCGCGCCCGGCGCGTGCCCCGGCGTGTGCAGCACGTGCACGGCGCAGCCGCCCACCTTCAGGAGCCGGCCGTCGGCCAGCCGCCCGCCGGGCGTGGCCGTCCGGTGGGTCAGCTTCCACAGCACCTCGTCGTCGGGATGGAGCAGCACGGGCGCGCCGGTGAGGTCGGCCAGCTCGGGGGCGGCGTTGACGTGGTCGTCGTGCGCGTGCGTGCACACGATCGCGCTCACCCGGCGGTCACCCACGGCCTCGGCGATGGCGGCGGCGTCGTGGGCGGCGTCGATGACCAGGACCTCCTGGTCGTCGCCCAGCAGCCACACGTTGTTGTCGACCTCCCACGTCCCGCCGTCCAGGCTGAACGTGCCCGAGGTGACCACACGCTCGACCCGCATTACTGTGCCTCCTTGGCCGGGCTCCGCCCGGCGACGCTGTGATGGATGTCCTCGCTCCGCTGCGGATCCATCACAGCACCACCACGGAACGAAGCACCTCGCCGCGGTGCATCTTGGCGAAGGCGTCCTCGACGTCGTCCAGGCCGATGGTCTCGCTCACGAACGCGTCGAGGTCGAGACGTCCCTGCAGGTAGAGGGAGATCAGCATGGGGAAGTCGCGGCTGGGCAGGCAGTCGCCGTACCAGCTGGACTTCAGCGCGCCGCCGCGGCCGAACACGTCGAGCAGCGGCAGCTCCAGCGTCATCTCCGGCGTGGGCACCCCGACCAGGACCACGGTCCCCGCCAGGTCGCGGGCGTAGAAGGCCTGCTGGTACGTCTCCGGCCGGCCGACCGCGTCGATCACGACGTCCGCGCCGAACCCGCCGGTCAGCTCCCTGATCGCCTCGACCGGGTCGCCGTCCTTGGCGTCGACCGTGTGCGTCGCGCCGAGGCCGCGGGCCCACTCCAGCTTCCGGCCGTCCACGTCGACCGCGATGATCGTGGTCGCGCCGACCAGCCGCGCGCCCGCGATGGCCGCGTTGCCGACGCCGCCGCAGCCGATCACCGCCACCGAGTCGCCCCTGCTGACCCCGCCGGTGTTCACCGCGGCGCCGAGACCGGCCATCACGCCGCAGCCGAGCAGGCCCGCCGCGGCGGGGGAGGCGGCCGGGTCGACCTTGGTGCGCTGGCCCGCGGCCACGAGCGTCTTGTCGGCGAACGCGCCGATGCCCAGCGCCGGGCTGAGCGGGGTGCCGTCGGCCAGGGTCATCTTCTGGGTGGCGTTGTGGGTGGCGAAGCAGTACTGCGGGCGGCCGCGCAGGCACGCCCGGCACGAGCCGCACACGGCCCGCCAGTTCAGGATCACGAAGTCGCCGGGCGCGACGTCGGTGACACCGTCGCCGACCGACTCCACCACGCCGGCCGCCTCGTGGCCGAGCAGGAACGGGAAGTCGTCGCTGATGCCGCCCTCGCGATAGTGCAGGTCCGTGTGGCAGACCCCGCAGGCCTGGACCTGGACCAGCGCCTCGCCGGGTCCCGGGTCCGGCACCAGGATGGTCTCCAGGCTGACCGCCTTGCCCTTGCCGGTCGCGACGACCCCGCGTACTTCATGAGCCATGATTCACTCCTGTCTCAGCCGACCTGAACCGGCGGCGTTTCGAGCTGCCGCCGCCACCGGGTGAACAGCCGTACCTGGTTGACCCCGAGGACCGCGACCGGGCGGTCGCCCTGCCGGTAGACCGCGAGGAAGCTGTGCCCGGCCGGGTCGCCTTCCTCCACGCTGACCGTATCCGCGTCCGCGGCGTGCCCGATGAACTGGATCTTCACGTCGAACTGGTCGGACCAGATGTAGGTGGGCCGCCGCGCCTCGGCGCGGGCGGTGCCGCCGGACAGCAGCGTGGCCGCCGCGACCGAGGCCCGCTGCCGGGCTCCCGTCCAGTGCTCGATCCTGTGATGCCTGCCCTGGACGGGGTCGAACCAGGCGGCGCAGTCGCCCACGGCCACGATGCCGGGGACGGAGGTGCCGCCCGCCTCGTCACACAGTACGCCGTCGCCCAGGTCGAGGCCGCTGCCCCGGAGCCAGCCGATGGCGGGCACGGCGCCGATCCCGACGACCACGACGTCCGCGGGCAGGTGGGTGCCGTCCGCCAGCCGTACCCCGTCCACCCGGTCCTCGCCGGTGAGGCCGGACACGACCGTGCCGGACTGCAGCCGCACCCCGCGCCGCTCGTGCAACGCGGCCAGCGCCTCGGCCATCGGCACGCCGACGACGCGGGCCAGCGGCGCCGGGCCGGACTCGACCAGCGTCACGTCCAGGCCGAGGTCGCGGG
>NZ_JBSFTC010000295.1:0-13186 GCF_053590415.1 Nonomuraea sp. NPDC003201 | reverse complement strand
GCCGCCTGGTCGCGCAGCTGCGCGGGCAGCGGCGGCACCTGCTTCCCGGCGGCGATGAGCGGGCCGCCACGATAGGACAGCGCGGTGTGCCGGCCCCGCGTGCCCATCGCCAGGTCCAGCTGCCGGGCCAGCTTGCGCAGATCCGCCTCGGCGGGGTCGGCGGGCAGGTCGGGCGTCCGGGAGGTGAGGTTGGCGCGTAGTTCCTGCAGGACGTCGGCCTGGGCGCGTTCGACGATCGCGGTGCGGCCCTGCCGGTAGGTGATCGTGGCGGCGGTCAGCGCGCTGATCGTGGAGACCAGGAGGAACACCAGGACCAGCTGGGCTCTCAGGCCGCGGGCGCGGGCGAGGCGGATCACAGCGGCCCGAACCGGTAACCGAAGCCGCGCACGGTCTGGATGTAGCGGGGGTTGCGAGGGTCGTTCTCGATCTTGGCTCGCAGCCGCATCACGCACGCGTCAACCAGCCGGTAGTCGCCGTGGAAGCTGTGCTCCCAGACCTGTTCCAGGAGTTGCTGGCGGCTGAAGGTCTGCTCGGGCGCGGCCGTCAGGAACAGCAGCAGCTTCAGCTCCGTCGGCGCCAGCGCGAGCTGCTCGCCGTGCTTGAGCACGCGCAGGGCGACCCGGTCGACGAACAGGTCGCCGTGGGTGGTGCGGGCCTGGTCGGAGGAGGCGGGCTGGGTGGTACGGCGCAGCACCGCGCGCATGCGGGCCTCGATGACCTCGCTGCTGGCCGGCTTGATCACGTAGTCGTCGGCGCCGGCTTCCAGGCCCACGACGACGTCCACGTCATCGTCGCGGGCTGACAGGATCACGATGGGCACCTGGCTGAAGGCGCGGATGCGGCGGCAGGTCTCCAGGCCGCTCATGCCGGGCAGCATGAGGTCGAGCAGGACGATGTCGGGCGCGCTCGCGATGAGTTCGGCCAGTCCTTCCTCGCCGGTCGAGACGAGCAGGGTCTCGTGGCCCCTGTGGCGCAGGCCGAGGCTCACGCCGCGGCGTACGGCCGGGTCGTCTTCTATCACCAGGACGCGGGTCATGAGGAGGCTCCCTGGTGGGCCGGGACGGCCGACCCGCTCTCGTCGCACCTGACGGGCCAGGGCGGGCCCGGCATGCCGGGCTCGAACACCTCGATCACGGGGTCGTCGCCGACGTCCGGGGCCTCAGCGGCCGTACAGACCAGCTGGCTCACCGCAGCCGGGCGCAGGTCACGCACCAGCCACGGCAGATGCAGCTGTACGCGGCCCTTGGCCGTCCTGGCGCGGACCGGACGTGGCGCCGAGGGCAGTTGCGTGATCAGCCCCCGTGCCCGCTCGGCCGCCGTGGGGCCGTCGAGCAGCGCGTCCATGGCCTGTTGCACCCGGGCGGCGGCCGATGCCGGCCGGGAGACCGGCCAGGTGCCCTGGGGCGTGACGAAGTACACCCGCAGTGAACTACCGAGGTCTTCGGTCAGGCCGCCTTGGACCAAGTCACCGGCGGAGCGCACATCGGTGTCGCTGATTCCGCAACCCGCCAGCGTCGCCGCGGCGACCAGGCCGGCCGCCACGCGGCATAAGACCCTCGGCATGTGTCCGTTTCCCCCGTTTCCTGGCGCGAACCGTCCTGCCATGACTGGCTGAGCCTGCTCACGTCGACCGTCCCGGCGCCGGGACGCGGCCGCGGTATCGCCGCCCACAGCCCCGCCGCCGTGACCGCCGCGGTGGCCAGTGCCGCCCATCCGCGCCGCCCGGTGGCCCAGCCGGTGCGCAGCCGTATCGGATCTTCGACGGTGGCCTTCGAGACTACCGCAGCCAGCAGTGACAGCCCGGCCGCGGTGATCGTCCAGCCCCAGTCCCAGCCCCAGTCCCAGCCCCAGCCGCCGAACCCGGCCACCGGCCGGGGCAGCAGCAGGTAGACCGGCCAGTGCCACAGGTACAGGCTGTAGGACAGCTCGCCCAGCCGGCGCGGCACGGTGCTGCCGATCACCCGGCCCGCCAGGCCGTCCGGTGCGTGGGCCAGGAGCGCGATCAGCGCGGCGCCGGCCAGGGAGTGTGCGAACATCCCGCCCTGGAACAGGCCGGGGGCCTTTTCCCCGCCGGTCAACAGCCATGAGGCCAACAGTCCGCACAGCAGCGGGACGCAGAGCACGTCCACGGCGGTACGTGACAGGCCGGCCACCGCGTTCCGGATGGGCGCCGTGGCGGCGGCCGCGCCGAGGAGCAGGGAGAAGGCCCGGGTGTCGGTGCCCTCATAGGCGCGGGTGGTGTCCACGGCCGCCCCGAGCCTGATCATGAGCAGAAGGGAGACGAGCGCGCCGGCCACCGCGACGAGCGCCACCCGCCGGTGCCCGCCGGGCCCTCTCCCGGCCACTGCCGGCATCAGAGGCCAGGCCAGGTAGAACTGCCATTCGACGCCGATGCTCCACAGGTGGGCGAACAGGCGGGTGCCGGAGGCGTTCCAGTAGCCGATCCGCTCGCCGATGTAGTGCCAGTTCACGCTCTGGGCGGCCACCCACGGCGCGTCCTGGAGGGCGTACCTCAGCAGGTCCGGCCTGGCGAACGCCCAGGCCAGCAGCAGTGTTGAGGTGACCATGAGGGTCAGCGCGGGCAGCAGACGGCGGGCCCTGCGCTCCCAGAAGGCCGCCAGGCGGAGACCGCCGTTCCTGCCGAGTTCCTCCAGCAGCAGGCCGGTGATCAGAAAGCCGGACAGGACGAAGAACAGGTCGACGCCCAGGAACCCGCCGCGCAGGTGCCCGGCGTGAAACAGCAGGACCGCGGCGACAGCGAGCCCGCGCAGCCCGTCGAGCGCGCCGACATGCGCGCGACGCGGGGCCGACGTCGTCGGTCCCATCAGCCGCAACCGAGTTTGGCGAAGCGCTCGTCGCCGGTCCACGGCCCGGTGGCCCAGACGCCGGGGGCGGCCGGGGTGAAGCCGGCCAAATCGCCGAGCTGCTTGGCGAACCAGGTGGCGAAGGCCGCCGAGCCCTGCTGGCAGGAGTGGATGCCGTCCTTGGCGCGCTGGGCCTTGGCGGCGGCGTAGTCACTTCCCCACAGCGCGGAGGCATCCAGGTAGCGAACGTGCGTGGCCTTGGCGGCCATCGCCGGCGCGCTCTTGATCGCGTTCTCGTGGGGCTTGAAGAATTCGTCGATCTTGAACGGCGGCGCGGACACCAGTACGAGCTCGGCACCGGCGTCCGCGGCCGTTCGGGAGAGCTTCTGGTAGGCCGACAGCTGTTGGCGGGCGGTGCCCCAGTCGTAGGCGGTGATCTGGTAGGCGATCACCGTCGGCCGGAAGGAGGCGAGGTTCTCCTTCAGCGTCTTCCAGGTGTCCCTGGCCGCCATGGCCGTCACCTCGTGGTCACCGGCGACGACGTTGCCGCCGCCGTCGGACGTGGCGTTCTTGAACGCCACGCCCGCGGCCTTCAACGCCGCCTCCAGCGCCGGGGCCTGCGCGCCCGCGATGGAGTCACCCATCCAGAGCACCTTGACGCCGGTGGCGGTCTGCTGGGTCGCCGCGCCGGGGGAGGTCGCGGACGCGCCGCAACCCGCGAGTGTGAGCCCGGTCGCGACAGCCAGGATCAGGCCGGTGTACCCGTGGTGGAACCGGCGAGAGAGGTTCGTCGATCGCATGGCCAGCAGGCAATCAGACGAATTCGGAGCTCAGCCGGGTTGTCATCGTTTCATCACACGATGCGGGATCGGCCGTCACGAAGGCCGGGCGGGCGCGCCGAGGGTGTCGCTGTCGTCAAGCGGCCGGCTCACACCGCCGGCGGGACCCAGGGCTGACGGGTCTCCGGGTCGAACGGCATGGAGATGTGTTCGTGCGTGATCAGCCACTTGCCGCCGGACCGGCGGCAGCAGACCGTCGATCGTACCCACATCACGCGATCAGACCCGTCCTTCAGGGTTCCGGTGTCCAGGTGGAGCATGTGCGCGAACGCGACGTCTCCGTTGACGGCGATGTTGAGTTCGTGCGTTTCCAGGCCGATGGGGCCGTCATATTCGTCGAACCACCGCACGAAATTGCGCCGGACTTCGCCGGACCCCGCGAACTGAAGAGGGGGAACGACATCGTAATAAACGATGTCGGGAGAATAGTGCGACATGAGCCGGTCAATGTCCTCCGCCTGGCAGGCATCGACTCGACCGTCCAGGAAGGCCAGAAATTCGGCATCGTTCGCAGTCATTGCATCCTCCGTTCAAGGAATGTGTGGTGTCAGGCGGCGCGGCCGGCCTTGAGCGAGGCGGCGGTGTCGACGATTCGGCGGGCCTGGTAGCGGGCCGCGTCCAAGGGCACCTCGCCGGGCGCGCCGTCGCCGGCCACGTGGGAGGTGCCGTACGGGTTGCCTGACTGGAACTGGATGGGGTCGGTGTAGCCGGGAGGCACGATGATGCCGCCCCAGTGGTAGAACGTGTTCCCCAGCGCCAGGATGGTGGATTCCTGCCCGCCATGGGCGGTGTTGGAGGCGGTGAAAGCCGAGTACACCTTGTTGGCGAGCAGGCCCTGGAACCACAGGGGCCCGGTGGTGTCGATGAACGCCCGGAGCTGGCTGGCCGGGTTGCCGAAGCGGGTGGGGGTACCGAACAGCACCGCGTCGGCCCAGCCCAGGTCGTCGAGGCCGGCCTGGACGACGTCGGCGGTGTCCTGAATGTGCTGGCCCCAGGCCGGATTGGCGCTGATCGCCTCCGGCGGAGCCGTTTCGGCGACCTTGCGCAGTCGCACATTGGCACCGGCCTTTTCCGCGCCTTCGGCGGCGGCTCGCGCCAAGGCATGCACGGTGCCGGTGGCACTGTAGTAAATGATCGCGAGGTTGACGGGTTCCATGGTCAGTTTCCTTTCGCAACGTTCGTCTCAGGAGTTTGACGAGAGAGCCATGCGAAATGTCAGGCGGACGTCTTTGCCGAGCGCTTCGCGTGCGGGTTCATCGCCGCGCGCGTCAGGCCGTCCAGGGCCGGAGCTTGTCGGGATTGCGTACGGCCCACAGGTGCTTGATCCGCTCGCCTGCGACGTCGAACGCCATGACCACCACGGTCTCCCCGTTCTGCTGGGCCGCCAGGCCGGGCTGACCGTTGACCGTACGCTCCAGGAACACGAGGTCGGGTGCCAGGCCGGCGATCTCGACCAGGTAGCGCGCGATCCGCTCGGCGCCTTCGACCGGCTCCAGCATGGCGGTGACCAGGCCGCCGCCGTCGGCGATCGCCGTGGCGTCGGGGTCGAGGAGGCCGACGAGGGCTCTGATGTCCTTGGCCTCCCAAGCCTGCTTGAAGTCCCTGACGACGTCGGCCTGCCGGGCCTCCGACGTCACGGGCGTCTGCGACTCGCGGATGCGGCGGCGCGCGGAGGAGGCGAGCTGGCGGCAGGCCGCCGGGGTACGGCCGACCACCTCGGCCACTTCGGCGAAGGAGTAGCGGAAGACGTCGTGCAGGACGAACGCGACGCGCTCGGCCGGGGTCATCGCTTCGAGCACCACGAGGAACGCCATGGTGACCGACTCGTCGAGGGTGATCCGGTCGGCGGGGTCGCCCGGCCGCGCGTCGGTCCACTCCGTACGGTCGGGCAGCGGCTCGGGAACCCATTCGCCCACGTAGCTCTCGCGGCGGACCCGGGCCGAGCCGAGCAGGTCCAGGCAGATGCGGCCGGCGACCTTGGTCAGCCAGGCGCCGGGGCTCTCGATGGCCTCCTGCTGCTGCGGGGTCATGGCGTACCAGCGGGTGTAGGTCTCTTGCACGACGTCCTCGGCGTCGGCCAGCGAGCCGAGCAGCCGGTAGGCGAGATTGATCAGCCGACGCCGCTCGCTCATGATCGCGCTCAGGCTCGGATCGCGCCGGTTGTCTCCTGGCTCTGATCGGGTGGTCATGATATGTCGTCTTTCCTTGTCGCCATCGCTCTCACCACTACGACGAGACAACACCGTGGGATGTGAGGTCGGCGCCTCGCCTGGAGCGGCGCCGGATCCGAATACGCCCCCAGGTCATCGGCGAGGTCCCGGAGAGCGCGTGGCTGTCCTTAATCCAGGTCGGACATGTCGAGTACGAAACGGTAGCGGACATCGTTGCGGCGGAGACGGTCGAGGACCTCGTTCACCCGCGCAGAGGGGAGCAGTTCGATCTCGGCGGTGATGCCCTTGTCGGCGCAGAAGTCCAGCATGGCGGCGGTCGCAGGACGGCCGCCGCTGCCCGCGGAGCTGAGCTTCTTGCGCCCCACGAGCAGGTCCATGGTCTCCACGGTGAGCGATCCGAGATGTCCAAGGTGGCTGAGGGTGCCGTCCATGGCGACCAGCCGCAGATACGGGCCGAGGTCGTGCGGGGTGGAGATGGTGTCGATGACGACGTCGAACGTGTCTCGGGCCGCGGCCATCTGTTCCGGATCCGTGGACACGATGAACCCGTGGGCGCCGAAACGGCGTGCGTCGTCGGCCTTGGCGGGGGATCGGCTGATGACCGACGCCGTGGCGCCGAGGGCCACGGCCATCTTGACCGCGAGATGCCCCAGGCCGCCCAGTCCCGCCACGGCGACGTGACTGCCGGGCCCCACCCCCAGAGTGCGCAGGGGCTCCCAGACGGTGATGCCGGCGCAGAGCAGCGGGGCGGCGCCGGCCGGGTCCAGGCCAGGGGGCAGCGGGTAGACGAACCGCTCGCGGACGACGTACTCGCGGGAGTACCCGCCCAGGGTGGTCGATCCGTCCTGCCGGTCGCTGCCGCCGTAGGTCAGGGTCGGGAAGGCGTGACAGAAGTTCTCCTGGCCGGCCCGGCACATGGCGCACTCGCCGCAGGAATCGACGATGTTGCCGACGGCGACCCGGTCGCCGGCGGAGAAGCGGGTGACCGCGGGCCCGGTCTCGGTCACCGCGCCGGTGAACTCGTGCCCCGGAACCAAGGGTTGCCCGGCTTTGGCGTCGTGGTCGCGGAGCGCATGCAGGTCGCTGTGGCAGACGCCGCAGTAGTCGATCTGGACCGCGAGGTCGTCGGGGCGCAGGTCGCGACGCCGCAACGGTGTGCGGCGCAGGCTCGCCGCCGCGCCGTCCGCCTGCCATCCGGTCGTGGTCCGCACGGCGATTCTCCTTAAAACAGACTGTTCGGTTTATTGGAGTCTAGGCACGGCGTGGCGCGCTTGGCAAACCAACTGTTCTGTTTGGTAGGGTCGTCAGCATGGTGGATCAGCCCCTGACCCCGCGCGGAGCCGCGACCTACCAGCGCATTCTTGATGCGGCGACCCGGGAGTTCGCCCAGTACGGCATCGCCGGGGCGCGGATCGAGCGGATCGTGTCCGCTGCGAACACCAACAAGGCCCAGCTCTACGCCTACTTCGGCAACAAGGACAAGCTCTTCGACGCGATCTTCTTCGGCTCGCTGGAGCGGATCGTGAATGTCGTCCCGATCGACGCCGCCGACCTCGCGGACTGGGCCGTACGCCTCTATGACGAGTACCTCCGCCGACCCGACCTCATCCGGTTGGCCACCTGGGCACGCCTGGAACGCCGGCCGGCCGGCCACCTCGTGGAGGAGCACGACCGGCTCGACGATCGCAAGCTGCGTGCCATCGCCGAGGCTCAGGCCGCCGGGCGAGTGCGCCAGGGAGACCCGTTCGACGTGATGGCCATGGTCATCGCCATGTCCATGGCCTGGTCGCCGGTCAGCAACGTCTATGCGGCGACCGCCGAGGAGCCCTCCGGCGTCCACGAACAGCGCCGCGCCCTGCTCCGCGAATGCGTCCGGCACGCCGTCGCGGCCGATTGAGGCTCCCGGAGCGGTCCTGTTACCTTCTCCCATCGGCACTCGTCATAGGTGCGACGACCGAATACGAGGTCGCGCCGACGAGTGAAGTGAGAACAGGATGCTGAACACCATCATGTACGTGACGGTCTACGTCACCGATCAGGACCGCGCGCTGGAGTTCTACACCGAGGGACTCGGCCTGGAAAAGCGGATCGACTTCCGGGGGCCCGACGGACGTTTCCTCACCGTGGGCGTTCCCGACAGCCCGGTGCAGATTCTCCTGTGGTCGCATGCGGCGGCCGCGGGGCAGCCGGGCGACGCGGGCCAGGATGGCGCGCCCGGTCCGCTGATCCTCGAATCCGATGATCTGCGGAAGGATTTCGAGATCCTGCGCCGGCGCGGCGTCATCTTCGAAGAGCCCGAACCCGTGGACTATCCGTTCGGGGTC
Organism: Nonomuraea sp. NPDC003201; assembly: GCF_053590415.1. Taxonomy (NCBI): domain Bacteria; kingdom Bacillati; phylum Actinomycetota; class Actinomycetes; order Streptosporangiales; family Streptosporangiaceae; genus Nonomuraea; species Nonomuraea sp. NPDC003201. The sequence goes on along the minus strand of NZ_JBSFTC010000295.1, from coordinate 5,048 downwards.
CGTATCGAGGCGGTGGACCCGGACGGCAACCGGGTCTCGCTCCGTCAGCAGCGAAAGCCGTGACCGCCCACCCGTCCGGCCTCGTGACCGAGGCGTTCGAGGCCCAGCGCGAACGGCTGCGCGCCGTCGCGTACCGCGTGCTGGGCTCGCACGCCGACGCCGAGGACGTGGTCCAGGAAGCCTGGATGCGTCTCGTCCGCCAGGACGGGGCGACCATCGGCAACCTGGCGGGCTGGCTGACCACCGTGGTCGGCCGCATCAGCCTGGACCTCCTGAGATCCCGCCAGGCCCACCCCGAAACCGCGTACGGGCACGAGCATGCGGACCTCGTGGTGACGCCCCACGACGAACCCGCGCCGGACGAGCAGGTGGCGCTGGCCGATTCGGTCGGCCTCGCCCTGCTCGTCGTGCTCGACTCGCTCACCCCGAGCGAGCGTCTGGCGTTCGTCCTGCACGACATGTTCGCGGTCCCGTTCCACGAAATCGGCCAGATCCTGGGCAAATCCGCCGACGCCACCAAGATGCTCGCCAGCCGCGCCCGCCGTAAGGTCCAAGCCACGGACCGGCCGGCGGGCCCCGGCCGCGAGCACCGGGAGGTCGTCCACGCGTTCCGCGCCGCCGCCCTCGGCGGCGACTTCGAAGCGCTCCTGCGGGTCCTCGACCCGGACGTGAAGCTGACCGTCGACACCCCCGGCGGCGTGGTGGTCACCCTCGGCGCCACCGAGGTCGCCGCCGGCGCCCGCATGTTCTCCGGCGAGGTCGCCCGCCACCGACCCGTGCTGGTCAACGGCATCCCCGGCCACATGTCCTGGCGTTCCGACGGAACCCCTCTCTCCGTCATCGCCTTCACCGTCGCCGAAGGCCGGATCACCGGCATCCACATCGTCGTCGACCCGGCGAAACTCGCCTCGATCCAGCTGTCCGCCCCGGCCTGAGCCGGTGCGTGTGCAACCTGGGCCGAGGGCCACACCGTCACCGCCGTCACCCGGCATCCGGAGGCGTTCCCCCTCGGCGATCCCGCGCTGGACGTCGCGAAGGCGGACGCCTTGGACCCCGAGGTGGTGGCCGGGCACGAGGCGGTTACACCGTCGGCCCGCCGCAGATGGTCGGCCGGTTCACCGCACGCCGCGACCTGGCCGACGCGCTCGTCCGCGAAGCGGTCGAGGATCGCAACGTCCGCTCCGTCGTCGAGGTCATCACCACCGAGGGCACGCCGAGCGTCTACCGCGTGTTCCTGAAGGAGGCACTCCGCATCGGCAAGGCTTGATGGTGGCCCGCAGCGGGTGGCTACACTCTGCGGATGATCATGAGCGAAACGATTCCTACCGATTCCCCGATCCGCGACCTCTCCGTTGTACGCCACGGGGGAAGCTCCCTGATCGTCTGCGCGGACAGGTGGGGCGGGGTGTGGACGTGGTCTCCGTCGACCGGCGAGTGGTCGGGGCATTCCCTGCCGTACGCGCACGCGGGGGATCCGGCCGTGGCGCAGTTCCCCGATGCCGGGAACGTCATCGACATGGTCGCCGCACTCTCCGTCGACGGCAGGCTCCTCCTGGCGGCCGGCGGGGACGAGCAGGAGCCGGCTCTGTGGGATCTCGGCAGCGGTGAGCTCCTGTGGCGGACACCGCTCAACGGCGCCTATCTCGCCGATGTCATCGCGTTCGACGGCCGGTTCGTCACCGCGCAGCAGTATTCCGAGGAGGTGCGGCTCTGGTCGCCGGACGGCACGGACGCGCTGCTTGACGAAGTGGGCCAGTTGTCCTGCCTGGGGACGGCACAGGTCGGTGACCGCCGTCTGATCCTGGCAGGCGGTTCGGGAGCCCAGGTGTGGGACGCCGCGAACCTCACCGAGCTCGGCTCCTTCTACCCGTACGAGGGGCGGGTGTGGGCCGTGACGGCCTGCGCTCTCGCAGAGCGCACGGCGATCGTCGCGGTCACCGAGAAGGGCGAACTGTACGCCTGGGCCCTTGACGCCGAACCGGACGAGCCGCTGTACGGACCGGTCCCTGCTTCGGGCGGGGCTCTGGAGACGGTGGCGGTGATGACGGTGGACGGGCGGCCGCTGATGGTGACCCCGGCCCAGGACTCGCTGCGCCTGTGGGACGCCACCGACGGGACCGAGGCCGGCCACGTCAACGCGCACGGGCACGGCATCACGGCGATGGAGCCGGCGATCGTCGACGGCCGTCGGGTGCTCGTCACCTCCGGGGACGACGGAGTCCTGCGGATCTGGGACGAGTCCCACCTCGCCCGGGAATGACGCCCCCGGCGCTTTGACACCCCTTAGGGTAACCGCTATCTATTGGCTAACCGTTAGGGGGATGGATTGCTGGCAATGGCCGAGGAGCCGTCGCGCGGGTACCGCTCACATACTCGGCGCGAGGCTGACCGCAGCGGTGCCGGGGAAAGCCCGCGCAGGGGGCGGCGCCGCGCCACCCCCCAGGCAACGGTGCCAGGTGGTGACGGGTTACGGAGATCCGGCGGCCAGGGACGAGGCGGGCCGGGCGGCGAAGGTCCCGGGGGAGGGCCGGACGAGGACGGCGACCGGCCGCGCCGGACCGGTTGGAAGCGGTTCATCCCCAGCTGGAAGGTCGTGGTCCTCGCCTGCACGGTGCTGGCGGCGGGCCTCTTCGGCATGATCACGGTGGCGTACGCCAACACCCCGCTGCCTCTGGCCACCCAGCAGAAGGCCGTCGAGCAGGGCAGCGTCATCTACTACCGGGACGGCAAGACCGAGATCGCCCGGCTCGGCACCAAGCGCGAGATCGTCCCGATCACCAAGATCCCGCGGCATGTCCAGGACGCCTTCATCGCCGCCGAGAACCGTACGTTCCGCACCGACCCGGGCATCTCGGTGTCCGGCATCACGCGGGCGGCGTGGAGCACCCTGACCGGCCAGCAGGTCCAGGGCGGCTCGACGATCACGCAGGAGATGGCGCGGGCCTACTACGACGGCCTCAGCCAGGAGCGGACCATCCAGCGGAAGGTCAAGGAGATCTTCGTCTCGATCCGCGCCAGCAAGGAGATGTCGAAGGACGAGATCCTCGCCAACTACCTCAACACCATCTATTTCGGCCGCGGCGCGGACGGCATCCAGGCCGCCGCCCAGGCGTTCTTCGACAAGGACGTCGACAAGCTGACCCCCGCCGAAGCGGCCTACCTGGCGGGCCGGATCCAGAACCCGGTCGTCTTCGACAAGACGGAGGCCAAGAAGAACTGGGCGCCGACCCGGGAGCGGTTCGCGTACGTCATCGGCGGCATGGCGATCGTCGACCCGGCGAAGTACGGGCAGCTGCCCAGGACGGCGAAGTTCCCCAAGCTCGCCAAGCTGGACAAGAAAGAGACCCTCAAGGGCATCAACGGCTACATGGTCGACATCGCGCAGCGTGAGCTGGAGCAGCGGGGGATCTCCAGGGAGAGCCTGCGCAGCGGCGGTTTCCGGGTCACGACGACGTTCGACAGGAAGCTCATGCAGGCCGCGAAGAAGGCGGTGGAGAGCAACCTCGCCACCGTCAACGACAGGCACATCCGCGCGAACATGGCCGCCGTGGACCCGCGCAACGGCCGGGTGATCGCGTTCTACAGCGGTCGCGACTACCTGAAGAGCTTCACCAACAACGCCTTCGACGCCTACAAGCAGGCCGCGTCGGCGTTCAAGCCGTACGTGCTGGCCGCCTGGCTCGAGAACGGCTACAGCCTCAAGAGCTACGTGTCCGGCACCGGCCCGGTCACGCTGCCGGGCACCAAGCCGATCGGCAACTCGCACGACGTGGGCGCGGCCGTGCAGATCGACCGGGCCACCGCCGAGTCGGTGAACACGGCGTTCGCCACGATGGCGCAGGAGGTCGGCCTGAAGGAGGTCGAGAGGATCGCCGAGGACGCCGGGATCAACAAGAAGAACCTGGACCAGGCCGTCAAGGACCACGCGTTCGGCATGTCCATCGGCGCCGGCCTGGTCACCCCGGTCGAGCAGGCCGACGGGTACGGCATCTTCGCCAACGGCGGTGTCCACCACGACGCGCACGTGGTCGTCTCGGTCAAGACGTTCAAGGGGATGACCGTCATGCAGGAGGCCGGCGTGCCCAAAACGGTCATCAGCCCGGACAGCGCCGCGGACGCGACCTACGCGATGCAGCAGGTGGTCAAGTACGGCACCGCCGCGGGCACCTCACTGCCCGGCGGGCGGCCGATCGCCGGCAAGACCGGCACCAACAACGAGAACAAGGAAGCCTGGTTCGTCGGATACACCCCGCAGCTCTCCGCGGCCGTCGGGATGTACAAGGAGGTCCCGCGGACGGACCCGAAGACCAAGAAGGTCATCAAGGACGCCAACGGCTACCCCCTGCCCAAGGAGGTCTCCCTGGGCAACATCCAGGGAGCCGGGACACCCACCAAGATCTGGCGTGACTTCATGACGATCGCGATGGACGGCAAGCCGGTCGAGCAGTTCCCGGCGCCGACCTTCGGCGGCCGGCAGCACGACCTCGTGCGGAAGCCGACGCCCAAGCCGACCGAGGAGCCGTCCACCAGCGACGACCCGTTCGAGGACGGCGATCCCCTCGAAGGGGACGACGTCACCACCGGGTTCCGGCTCAGGAAGCCTTAGGAGGGAGGGGACATGCAAGACGCAGTGCTGGCGATGCTCGCCAAGGAGGCGTCGCACGGCTACCACCTGCACGCCCGGCTGCGGCAGAGTCTCGGCCCGCTGGGTGAGTCGATGAACCGCGGTCAGATCTATGTGACGTTGGCCCGGCTGGAGAAAGCGGGGCTCGTGGTCTGCGAGCGGGCCGACGGCCTTCCCGAGCGGCCGGACCGCAAGGTCTATGCGCTGACGCCGGCCGGGCAGCAGCGGGTGGCCGCGTGGCTGGCCGAGGTGGGCTGGCCGAAACCGGACCTGGCGGAGTTTCACCTCAAGCTCGTCGCGGCCGCCGCGGCCCGGCTGGCCGACCCGGTCGCTTCCTCGTATCGGTCGATCACGACGTCGGCCAGGGTCTCACAGTCGCCGATCACCTCGGCGCACCGGATGTCGAGATCGGGGTGCCCCGCGC
>NZ_JBSFTC010000294.1:0-13270 GCF_053590415.1 Nonomuraea sp. NPDC003201 | reverse complement strand
GGCCGGGGTGGAGCCGCCCACCTTGTACGCGAGGTCGCCCAGCCGGTCGGCGGCCGCGGCGCGCTCGCTCTCCCGCATCGGCAGGTACGCGCAGGCCAGGATCAGGGTGGCGCCGGTCGCCGCGGCCAGGGACCCCGCCGCGGAGACGGCGCGGAAGGAGGAGGCCGAGCCGTCGGTGCCGACGAGTACGGTGCGGTAGGTCACGGAGACCCCCAATTGGACGCGGCGTTCAATTGACAGTCGGTACGATAGCGCCCGGCGCCCGTCCCAGGGCCGCCCGGGTCCCGCGGATCGAAACGCTCACGCCCCTGGAGGCCCCGATTTCGCGCCCAAAGCGAACAGGCGTACGGGCCGCTTGCGAGTAGGGCTCCAGGCGCACCCGATAAGCTCTACCCCATGAGCATCTCCCCGTCCTTCCGAGAAGTGTTGTCCCAGCGCGTCATCGTGGCCGACGGGGCGATGGGCACGATGCTCCAGGCCCAGGACCCGACGCTCGACGACTTCCACGGTCACGAGGGCTGCAACGAGGTGCTCAACGTCACCAGGCCCGACATCGTGCGCGGCGTCCACGACGCCTACTTCGCCGTCGGCGTCGACTGCGTCGAGACCAACACCTTCGGCGCCAACCTCGCCGCCCTCGGCGAATACGACATCTCCGACCGCGTCTTCGAATACTCCGAGGCGGGGGCCAGGATCGCCCGCGAGGCCGCCGACCACTGGTCCACGCCCGACCAGCCGCGCTTCGTGCTCGGCTCCATGGGTCCCGGCACCAAGCTCCCGACCCTCGGCCACCTGCCGTACGCCTACCTGCGCGACGCCTACCGCGACAACGCCGCGGGCCTGATCGCGGGCGGCGCCGACGCGCTGATCATCGAGACCTGCCAGGACCTGCTCCAGGTCAAGGCCGCCGTCATCGGCGCCAAGCGGGCCGTCGAAGACTCCGGCCGCGACATCCCGATCATCGCGCAGGTCACCATCGAGACCAACGGCGCGATGCTGCTCGGCTCCGAGATCGGCGCCGCGCTGACCGCGATCGAGCCGCTCGGCGTCGACGTCGTGGGCCTCAACTGCGCGACCGGCCCCGCCGAGATGAGCGAGCACCTGCGCTACCTCGCCCGCCACTCCCGGCTCAAGCTCTCCTGCATGCCCAACGCCGGGCTGCCGGTGCTGACGGCCGACGGCGCGTACTATCCGCTGAGCGCGCAGGAGCTGGCCGACGCGCACGGCACCTTCACCCGCGACTACGGCCTGTCGCTGGTCGGCGGCTGCTGCGGCACCACGCCCGAGCACCTGCGCCAGGTCGTCGAGCGCGTCCGCGGCAAGCAGGTCGCGCCGCGCCGGCCGCACCCCGAGCCGGGCGCGTCCTCGCTCTACCAGACGGTCCCGTTCCGTCAGGACACCTCCTACCTGGCCATCGGCGAGCGCTGCAACACCAACGGCTCCAAGGCCTTCCGCGAGGCCATGCTGGCGGGCGCCTGGGACGACTGCGTCGAGACGGCCCGCGACCAGGCCCGCGACGGCGCCCACATGCTCGACCTGTGCGTCGACTACGTCGGCCGCGACGGCGTGGCCGACATGAAGGAGCTGGCGTTCCGGTTCGCCACCGCGTCCACGCTGCCGATCATGCTCGACTCGACCGAGCCCGCGGTGCTGCAGGCCGGTCTCGAGATGCTCGGCGGGCGCGCCGCGGTCAACTCCGTCAACTACGAGGACGGCGACGGCCCCGACTCACGCTTCCAGAAGATCATGCGCCTCGTACGCGAGCACGGCTCGGCCGTCGTCGCGCTCACCATCGACGAGGAGGGCCAGGCCCGCACCGCCGACTGGAAGGTCCGCGTGGCCAGCCGCCTCGTCGAGGACCTGACCACCAACTGGGGCATGCGGGTCGAGGACATCATCGTCGACTGCCTGACCTTCCCCATCGCCACCGGCCAGGAGGAGACCCGGCGCGACGGCCTGGAGACCATCGAGGCCATCCGCGAGCTCAAGCGCCGCTACCCGGGCGTACAGACCACGCTGGGCCTGTCCAACATCAGCTTCGGCCTCAACCCGGCCGCCCGCATGGTGCTCAACTCGGTCTTCCTCAACGAGTGCGTCAACGCCGGGCTCGACTCCGCCATCGTGCACGCCTCCAAGATCCTGCCGATGGCCCGCATCCCCGACGAGCAGCGCCAGGTCGCGCTCGACATGGTCTACGACCGCCGCCGCGAGGGCTACGACCCGCTGCAGCGGTTCATGGAGCTGTTCGAGGGCGTCGACGCGGCCGCCCTGCGCGCCGGCAAGGCCGAGGAGCTGGCCGCGCTGCCGCTGTGGGAGCGGCTCAAGCGGCGCATCATCGACGGCGAGCGCAAGGGCCTGGAGGCCGACCTCGACACCGCGCTGGAGCAGCGTCCCGCCCTCGAGATCATCAACGACGTGCTGCTCGACGGCATGAAGACGGTGGGCGAGCTGTTCGGCTCCGGGCAGATGCAGCTGCCGTTCGTGCTGCAGTCGGCCGAGGTCATGAAGGCCGCCGTCGCCTACCTCGAGCCCCACATGGACCGGCTCGAAGGCGAGTCGAAGGGCCGCATCGTGCTGGCCACCGTCAAGGGCGACGTGCACGACATCGGCAAGAACCTCGTCGACATCATCCTGTCCAACAACGGCTACCAGGTCGTCAACCTCGGCATCAAGCAGCCGGTCTCGGCCATCCTCGAGGCCGCCGACGAGCAGAAGGCCGACGTCATCGGCATGTCGGGGCTGCTGGTGAAGTCGACGGTCATCATGAAGGAAAACCTGGAGGAGATGAACTCCAGGGGCCTGTCCGAGAGATACCCCGTCCTGCTCGGCGGCGCCGCCCTGACCCGCGCCTACGTCGAGCAGGACCTGGCCGAGCTGTTCGAGGGCGAGGTGCGCTACGCGCGCGACGCGTTCGAGGGGCTGCGGCTGATGGACTCGTTCATGGCGGTCAAGCGCGGCGTCGCGGGCGCGACGCTGCCGCCGCTGCGCGAGCGGCGCGTCAAGACCGGCGCGGTGCTGCAGCGCACGCCCGTCGAGGAGCTGCCCGCCCGCTCCGACGTGGCCGCCGACAACCCCGTCCCCGCGGTCCCCTTCTACGGCGACCGCGTGGTCAAGGGCATCTCCCTGACCGAGTACGCCGCCTTCCTCGACGAGCGCGCCCTGTTCCTCGGCCAGTGGGGGCTCAAGCCCACCAGGGGCGGCTCGGGGCCCGACTACGACGAGCTGGTCGAGCTCGAGGGGCGGCCGCGGCTGCGCATGTGGCTCGACCGCATCCAGACCGAGGGGCTGCTGGAGGCGGCCGTCGTCTACGGCCACTTCCCGTGCGTCTCCGACGGCGACTCGCTGATCATCCTCGACGACGACGGCAGCGAGCGCACCCGCTTCACGTTCCCGCGCCAGCGCCGCGACCGCCACCTGTGCCTGTCCGACTTCTTCCGCGCCAAGGACTCCGGCGAGGTCGACGTGGTCGGCTTCCAGGTCGCCACCATGGGCGCCAAGATCGCCGAGGCCACGGCCGAGCTGTTCGCCAAGGACGCCTACCGCGACTACCTCGAGCTCCACGGCCTGTCGGTGCAGCTCACCGAGGCGCTGGCCGAATACTGGCACGCCAGGGTGCGCTCGGAGTGGTCGATCGGCGGCGAGGAGTCGCTCGACGACATGCTCAAGGTCAACATCCAGGGCTGCCGCTACTCCTTCGGCTACCCGGCCTGCCCCAACCTTGAGGACCAGAAGCAGCTGTTCGAACTGCTCGACCCCGAGCGCATCGGGGTGTCGCTGTCGGAGGAGTTCCAGCTCCACCCGGAGCAGGCCACCTCGGCCCTGGTCGCCCACCACCCCGAGGCCAAATACTTCAACGTCTGACCCAAACCCGCCCGCTCGGCCCTTCACCGCCCGTTCGGTCCTTCACCGCCCGTTCGGTCCTTCACCGCCCGTTCGGTCCTTCACCGGTCGGCGGCCGGATGGCGGCTTCTCGGCCCAGGGCGGACGGACAGCCGCCCACCGGTCGGCGGCCGGCTTCCCGCCCCGGGGCGGACGACCGCTCACCGGTCGGCGGGCAGGGGCGGCTTCCCAGCCTGGGCGGACGGTCGCTCACCGGTCGCCGGACGTGGGGTTTCCCGCTCCGGCACTCCACCGGCGCTCACTGGCGGCGGAGGAGGGGGCACCCGGCACCGCGTCGGTACGCCGCTCACCCTTCGGACGGATGGCCAGCGCCCCGCTCCCCAGACGGGGGCGCCCCACGAGACACCCGTCCACCCAGCGAGCGAATTCCGGAACGGACCGATGCCGGTGACGGGGGGCGGTGACGGGGGCGGCCTCTCCGCGCGCGCCGGGCGGGGCAGGGACAATGGCAGGCAAAACACTACCGATCGGGGGCATGCATGGAAGCGGTCTTCTTCGACATGGACGGGCTGCTGGTCGACAGCGAGCGGGTCTGGCTGGAGATCGAGACGGACGTGATGGCCAGGCTCGGCGCTCAATGGACACCGGAGCACCAGGTCCACCTGGTGGGCGGATCCATGGAGCGAACGGTCGACTACATGCTGGCCGTGTCGGGGGCCGACGTGCCCGCCGAGATGGTGCGGGAGTGGATGACCGGCGGGATGGTGCGGCGGCTGACGGCGGGCGTGCACGTCATGCCGGGCGCTTTGGAGCTGCTGGGGGCACTGCGGGACGAGGGGGTGCCCGTGGGGCTGGTCACCTCGTCGCTCAAGGAGATCGCTGAGGCGGTGCTCAAGAGCGTGGGGCGTGATCGGTTCGACGTCGTGGTCACGGCGGACGACGTCACCCGTACCAAACCTGACCCTGAGCCGTACCTGACGGCTGCGCGGCTGCTCGGGGTGGAGCCGGTGCGGTGCGTGGTGCTGGAGGACTCTCCCAACGGCGTGGCGGCCGCGACGGCGGCGGGCTGCGCGGTGGTGGCCGTCCCGAGCCTGCTGGCCATCGACCCCGCCCCCGGCCGGCTGGTGGTGCCGTCCCTGGAGCAGGTCACCGTCGCCGACCTCCGCGCCCTCATCTCAACCTGACCCCCACCCCAGCCGTCCCGTCGGCACGTCGCCGGTCGCGGCACCCGCCACCCCCCCCGCGGATGCGATCGCGACCGCCGGCCCAGGGATGGGGAGCCGGACCCCTAGGGGGCAAGTGGTTCTTGCGGAGGAGCGGCGGGTGGCGTTTCGCGTGCCAGGATGGAGACGTAGTCGATATGAGGGGCGGCATGATGTTCAATTCGATCGCCTGGCTGCCGCTGTGCGCCGGACTGAGCGCGGTGGGCCTGGTGTTCAGCTTCCTGGCCTTCAGGCGCAGGGGGGCGGCCGCGGGCATGCGGATGGCGGCGTGGGCGCTGCTGCCGGTGGCGGCCTATCTGACGGGCGCGCTGCAGGCGCTGTGGACCATCGGCGCCACCGTCGTGGGTTTCGTGACGCAGCTGGTGTTCAACCCCTTGGTGTGGGCGGGCGTCGCCGTCGCGGGGCTGTCGGCGGTGTTGTTCGTCGCCTCAGGCGTCATGCGCGGCCGGAGACTGGCGAGCTTCAGGAAGAAGACCCCCGGAGAGGCCCCCGAGGTTAAGCCCTCAGCGAACAAAACCGTGCCCAAACCTCAGCAGCCCGCCGTCGCCCCCAAGCAAACCGCCAAGGCAGAGGACGACTTCTCCGATATCGAGGCGCTGCTCAAAAAGCGTGGCATCAGCTGAATACAAGGACGAAATCGGCTGTGTCACAGTTCCGAGACGTAACCGGGACGGCTCGTAGACATTCTCCTCAAGATCGATACGAATGAGTTTCTGGTCAATCACAGTTGAGCCACATAGAGCTCAGAGGGACTAGTCACACCAGCTCAGGCCATAGATTCTGCCTCCTGGGGCCGCGACACGGCGGACCTCGCTCGCATGGGCGCACTACCCTGACCGGGACCGCGCCGACACGGACGATGTCGTCTGGAATCCAGGGGGCTACTGGCATGACCGCACCGCTCGATGTTCCGGAATCGGCCATCGAAGCAGGGCCGGAGACCGTTCTTGAGGGAACGGAGACCTCGGTCATCAGGGGACGTTCCCTGGGGCAGATCGCGTGGATGCGCCTCAAGCGCGACCGCATCGCGATGACCGGTGGCATCGTCATCCTGCTGCTCATCCTGGTCGCCGTCTTCGCCCCGCTGCTGGTGTCGTGGTTCGGGCACCCGCCGGGTGAGTGGCACCGGGAGAAGCTCGACCCCTCCATCGGCGCGCCGCTGGGCGCCTTCGGCGGCATCAGCGGCGACTTCCTGTTCGGCGTGGAGCCCGACTCGGGCCGCGACCTGTTCAGCCGCGTCCTGTACGGGGCCCGCATCTCGCTGCTGATCGCGTTCTTCGCGACCCTGCTGTGCGTGGTGCTCGGCACCGTCCTCGGGATGATCGCCGGCTTCTTCGGCGGCTGGGTCGACACCGTCATCAGCCGCCTCATGGACATCTTCCTGGCCTTCCCGCTGCTGGTGTTCGCGCTGGCGCTGGCCGGCGTCATCCCCGACAAGGCGTTCGGCCTGTCGGGCGACACGTTGCGGATCAGCCTGCTGGTGTTCATCATCGGGTTCTTCAACTGGCCCTATATCGGACGCATCATCCGAGGTCAGACGCTGTCCCTCCGCGAACGGGAGTTCGTCGACGCCTCCAGGAGCCTGGGCGCGCGCAACCACACCATCCTGTTCAAGGAGATCCTGCCCAACCTCCTGGCGCCGATCCTCGTCTACTCGACGCTGCTGATCCCCTCGAACATCCTGTTCGAGGCCGCGCTGTCGTTCCTCGGCGTGGGCGTGCGGCCGCCGACTCCCACGTGGGGAGGCATGTTGTCGGACGCCGTCCACAACTACCAGGTGGCGCCCAACTTCATGATCTTCCCCGGTCTCGCGATCTTCATCACCGTGCTGGCGTTCAACCTGCTCGGTGACGGCCTCAGGGACGCCTTCGACCCCAAGGCCCGATAGCCCTCGTGAGTTTTTCAGCAAGTTCTCAACTCCTAGATACAAGGGGTGTGTCAGGTCGATGAAGACAAGATCAAAGGCGTCGGCAGTGGCGGTGACCGCCGCTCTCGCCGTGGTCGTCTCGGCGTGTGGCGGCGGTGGCGGTGCCAAGAGCACCAGCGGCACCGGCAGTGACGAGAAGCCCGCGAGCCAGTACAACGCGGGTGTCACGCAGGTCGTCAACCCGTCGGAGAAGACCGGCGGCACCCTGCACATGGGCATGCCGGGCGACTTCGACTCCGTCGACCCCGGCGACCAGTACTACGGCTACGCGTGGAACTTCTCCCGCTTCTACACCCGCGCGCTGACCATGTTCAAGCCGGTGCCGGGCGAGGAGGGCCTGCAGCTCGTCGGCGACCTGGCCGAGGACCTGGGCAAGCCCAGCGACGGCGGCAAGACGTGGACGTACAAGCTGCGCAAGGGCATCAAGTTCGAGGACGGCACCCCGGTGACGTCGAAGGACGTCAAGTACGCCGTGGCCCGCTCCCTGGACAAGGACATCCTGCCCAGCGGCCCGACCTACTTCAACGACTGGCTCGACCTGCAGGGCTACACCGGCCCGTACAAGATGAAGGACAAGCTCGACGACTTCAAGGCCGTCGAGACGCCTGATGACTACACCGTCGTCTTCCACCTGAAGAAGGCCTACGGCGGCTTCGACTACTTCGCCATGCTCCCGCAGACGGCCCCCGTGCCCGCGGCCAAGGACACCGGCTCGAAGTACAAGGAGCACCCGGTCTCGACCGGCCCCTACATGTTCAAGTCGCACGAGCTCACCAAGCGCATCGAGCTCGTGAAGAACCCCAACTGGGACCCGGCCACCGACCCCAACCGCAAGCAGCTCAACGACTCCGTCGAGGTGCTGCTCGGTCAGAACGAGGACGACCTCGACCAGCGCCTGCTGTCCGGCAAGATCGACGTCAAGATCAACAGCACCGGCGTGGCGGCCAACGCCCGCAAGACGGTCCTGACCGACCCGAAGGTCAAGCAGTACGCCGACTCGGCCGCGATCGACCGGACCTGGTTCACCAACATCAACGGTGACGTCAAGCCGTTCGACAACATCCACTGCCGCAAGGCCGTGATGTACGCGGCCGACCGCTCCGCGATCCAGGGCGCCTACGGCGGCCCCGACGCCGGCGGCGACGTCGCGCTCAGCCTCATGCCGTCGAAGATGACCGGCTACCAGAAGATCGACCCGTACGGCGTCGAGGCCAACCCGACCGGCGACCTCACCAAGGCCAAGGAGGAGCTGACGGCCTGCGGCCAGCCCAACGGCTTCAGCACCACCATCTCCTACCGCAACGAGCGCGCCGCCGAGAAGCTGACCGCCGAGTCGCTGCAGCAGTCGCTCGGCCGCGTCGGCATCAAGCTGGAGATCAAGGGCTACCCGCAGGGCGACTACTTCAAGCTGTACGCCGGCAAGCCCGACTTCGCCAAGAAGAACAACCTCGGCCTCATGGTCTACGGCTGGGGCGCCGACTACCCCGAGGGCTTCGGCTTCTTCCAGCAGATCGTCGACAGCCGCGTGATCCGCGACGCCGGTAACACCAACCTCGGCGTCAAGGACCCGAAGATCGACGAGCTCATCGACCAGGCCGCCGGGGAGACCGACGCCGCCAAGCGCAACGCCATCTGGGCGCAGGTCGACAAGCAGGTCATGGACTCGGCGTTCATCCTGCCCTACGTCTGGGCGCACGGCCTGTTCTACCGGCCGCCGACGCTGAAGAACGTCTTCGTCAGCCAGAACTGGGGCATGTACGAGTACCTCACGCTGGGCACCCAGTAACCGGTCAGGCGACCCCGCCGGACACGTCCGTCGAAAGCAGGTGAAGGCTCCGGCGGCCGGGCTCACGAGGCCCGGCCGCCATGGCCGAGATCAGTGTTCACATACATTCTCAGACGGTTGATAGCGGCCGTCATGCTGCTCTTCGTGGTGAGCATCACGACGTTCGCCATCTTCTTCCTCGTGCCTCGGCTCGCTGGGATGTCCGCTGACGACCTCGCCTCTCGTTATGTCGGCAAGGCCGCCAACGAGCAGGTCATCCACGACACGGCGATCCGGCTGGGGTTCTACGACCCGCTCCTGGTCCAGTACGGGCGGTTCGTGAAGGGCATCTTCGTCGGCGTGGAGCGCAACTACGGCCCGGGCGTCGAGCTGTGCCCGGCGCCCTGCCTCGGCTACTCGTACGTCACGCAGAACCCGGTCCTGCCCGACCTGCTCGACCGCATACCGATCACGCTGTCGCTGGCGCTCGGCGCGGCCCTGGTGTGGGTGTTCTTCGGCGTGGCCACCGGCGTGGTGTCCGCGCTGCGGCGCGGCAGCTTCTTCGACCGCATCTCCATGGGCGTCGCCCTGGCCGGCGTGTCGTTGCCGATCTTCTTCACCGGCATCGTGTCGCTGGCCATCTTCCGCGACCAGCTCGGCCTCGTCGGCGACGTCGCCGACTGGGTGCCGTTCAGCGAGGACCCGCTCACCTGGGCCAACAACCTGATGCTGCCCTGGATCACGCTCGCCTTCCTGTACGCCGCCGGTTATGCCCGGCTCACCAGGGCGGGCATGCTGGAGACCATGTCCGAGGACTACATACGCACGGCCAGAGCCAAGGGCCTGCCCGAGCGGGCCGTGGTGCTCAAACACGGGCTGAGAGCCACGCTCACCCCGGTGCTGACCATGTTCGGCCTGGACCTGGGCCTGCTGCTCGGCGGCGCGGTGCTGACCGAGAGCACGTTCTCGCTGCCCGGCATCGGCAAGTACGCCAGGGACGCCATCGAACGCAACGACCTGCCCCAGGTGATGGGCGTCACCCTGGTGGCGGCGGTCTTCATCATCGTCGCCAACCTGATCGTCGACCTGCTCTACGCGGTCGTGGACCCGAGGGTGAGGCTGGCATGAGTGCGTTTCTCCAGGTCAAGGACCTCAAGATCCACTTCCCGACCGACGACGGCCTGGTCAGGTCCGTCGACGGGCTGACGTTCGACCTCGAACGCGGCAAGACGCTCGGCATCGTCGGCGAGTCCGGCTCCGGCAAGTCGGTCACCAGCCTCGGCATCCTCGGCCTGCACAAGGGCAAGGGCGCCAACGTCTCCGGGGAGATCTGGCTCGACGGCGAGGAGCTCGTCGGCGCCTCCCAGGAGCACGTGCGCGGGTTGCGCGGCAAGAAGATGGCGATGATCTTCCAGGATCCGCTGTCGTCGATGCACCCCTTCTACACGGTCGGCGACCAGATCATCGAGGCGTACCGCATCCACCACAAGGTCACCAAGGCCGTGGCGAAGAAGCACGCCATCGACATGCTCGGCCGGGTCGGCATCCCCGAGCCGCAGCGCCGCGTCGACTCCTACCCGCACGAGTTCTCCGGCGGCATGCGCCAGCGCGCCATGATCGCCATGGCGCTGTCGTGCGACCCCGAGTTGCTCATCGCCGACGAGCCCACCACCGCGCTCGATGTGACCGTGCAGGCCCAGATCCTCGACCTCATGGTCGACCTGCAGCGCGAGTTCAACTCCGCGCTGATCATCATCACCCACGACCTGGGCGTGGTGGCCGAGCTGTCCGACGACATCCTGGTCATGTACGCGGGCAAGTGCATCGAGTACGGCAGCGCCGACGACATCTTCTACCGTCCCGAGCACCCCTACACATGGGGTCTACTGGGATCGATGCCCCGGCTCGACCGGGAGCCCACCGAACGGCTGCTGCCGATCAAGGGCTCCCCGCCGTCGCTGATCAACGTGCCGCCGGGCTGCGCCTTCCACCCCCGCTGCCCGTACGTCGAGCGGACCGGAGACAAGGCCAAGTCCGAGGCCCCGGAGCTGCTCCAGACCCAGGGCGGCCACCTGGTGCGCTGCCACATGGACCGGACGGAGCGGCGGGAGCTGTGGGAGAACGAGATCAAGCCACTGCTGGAGACCCAGTGACCGAGCCCAAGAACGAGCCGCTCCTTTCCGTACAGGGCCTGGAGAAGCACTTCCCCGTGACGAAGGGCCTGCTCAAGCGGCAGGTCGGCGCCGTCAAGGCGGTCGACGGGATCAGCTTCGACGTGTTCAAGGGCGAGACGCTCGGCCTGGTGGGGGAGTCCGGCTGCGGCAAGTCCACCACCGGCCGGCTGGTCACCCGGCTCCTCGAACCCACCGCCGGCAAGGTGATCTTCGAGGGCGAGGACATCACGCACATGGGGCAGGGCAAGCTGAGGCCGCTCCGCCGTGACATGCAGATGATCTTCCAGGACCCGTACTCGTCGCTCAACCCCCGCCACACGGTCGGCACCATCGTCGGCGCGCCGTTCCGCATCCAGGGCGTCAAGACCGAGCACGGCGTCAAGCGCGCGGTCCAGGACATCCTCGCCCTGGTCGGGCTCAACCCCGAGCACTACAACCGCTACCCGCACGAGTTCTCCGGCGGCCAGCGGCAGCGCATCGGCATCGCCCGCACCCTCGCGCTCAAGCCCAAGCTGATCATCGCCGACGAGCCGGTCTCAGCGCTCGACGTCTCCATCCAGGCCCAGGTCGTCAACCTGCTCGAAGACCTGCAGAACGAGCTGGACCTCACCTACGTCGTGATCGCCCACGACCTGTCGGTGGTGCGGCACATCAGCGACCGGGTGGCCGTCATGTACCTGGGCAAGATCGTGGAGATCGGCGACCGCAAGCAGCTCTACAGCGCGCCGATGCACCCGTACACCAACGCCCTGATGTCGGCCGTGCCCGTGCCCGACCCCAAGGCGCGCAAGGAGCGCGAGCGCATCCGGCTGGCCGGCGACGTGCCCAGCCCGCTCAACCCGCCGCCCGCCTGCCGCTTCCACACCCGCTGCTGGAAGGCGCAGGAGATCTGCAAGACGGTCGAGCCGCCCCTGGAGGAGCTGGCCAGCGGCCACCGCGTCGCCTGCCACTTCCCGGAGAACGCCCCCGCCTCCGCCGAGGCCGCCCCCGCCGCCGCGTCCTGACGGTGTCCTGACCGTGCCCTGACTGTGCCCAGACCGGGGGTGCGCCCCCGGTCTCAGGAGTACGTGCCCGGCGTGATCAGCCCGGTCTCGTAGGCCAGCACCACGGCCTGCACGCGGTCGCGCAGCCCCAGCTTGGTCAGCACGTTGCCGACGTGGGTCTTGACCGTCGTCTCGCTCACCACGAGCTTGGCCGCGATCTCCGCGTTGGACATGCCCTTGGCGATCAGCCGCAGCACCTCCAGCTCCCGCTCCGTCAGCCGGTCCAGCCGCGCCGGAGCGGGCTGCTCGTACGCCGACGGCAGCCGCTTGGCGAACCTGTCGAGCAGCCGCCGCGTCACGCTCGGCGCCACGATCGCGTCGCCCGCCGCCACCACCCGGATCGCCTGCACCAGCTCGTCGGGCGGCACGTCCTTCAGCAGGAACCCGGACGCGCCCGAGCGCAGCGCCTCCACGATGTACTCGTCCAGGTCGAACGTCGTCAGCACCAGCACCTTCGGCACGTGCGCCGTCGGCGCCGCCTCCCGCACGATCCTGCGGGTCGCCTCGATGCCGTCGACGCCCGGCATGCGGATGTCCATCAGCACCACGTCGGGCAGCAGCGCCCGCGTCTGCTCCATGGCGTCCTTGCCGTCGCCCGCCTGCCCCACCACCGTGATGTCGGACTCGGCCTCCAGAATCAGGCGGAATCCCGTACGCAGCAGCGGCTGGTCGTCCACCAGCAGCACTCTGATCGTCATTGGCCGTCCTTCAACGGGAACCTCGCCCGCACCTCGAAACCGCCCCCCGGTAGCGGACCGATGTTGAGGATTCCACCATAGAGTGCGACCCGTTCGCGAATGCCCACCAAACCGTGCCCTGGCGGCGCGGACACCCCGGCCGCGCCCAGCCCGTCGTCCGCCACCCGTACGTCCAGCTCACGGGGGTCGTGGCGGACGGTCACCACGGCCTTCGCGCCCGCCCCTGCGTGCCGCAGGCTGTTCGTCAGCCCCTCCTGGGCCAGCCGGTAGGCGGCCAGGTCGACCCCGGCGGGCAGCGGCCGCGGCTCCCCCTCCACGATCAGCCGGGTCGCCAGCCCCGCCTCGCGCATCTGCTCCACCAGCGCGGGCAGATCGTGCACGCCGGGCTGCGGGCCCAGCTCGGCGCGGGCGTCGGTACGCAGGACGCCGACGATGCTGCGCATCTCCGTCATCGCCATCCGGCCCGTGTGCTCGATCGCCGACAGCGCCTCGCGCGCCAGGTCGGGATCGGAGGCCAGCACCCGGCGCGCCGCGGCCGCCTGCACGGTCATCACGCTGACGTGGTGGGCCACCACGTCGTGCAGCTCGCGGGCGATCCGC
>NZ_JBSFTC010000293.1:0-13528 GCF_053590415.1 Nonomuraea sp. NPDC003201 | reverse complement strand
TTCTGGGACCTCGCCGCGCGGCGCTGGCGGGAGCCGGTGCTGAAGGGATTCGGTGCCCGCGTGCTGCGCTTCAGCCAGGACGGCCGCCACCTGGCCGCCTACGACGGCTCCGACCTGGCCCTCTGGTCGCGGGACGGCACCCGGCTGCTGTCCCATTCGGTCGGCGAGCTCGTGTCCGGGCTCCGGCTGGGCCCGGGCACGCTCGCCTTCGGCCTGCTCGACGGCACGGTCGTGACCCTGGACGTCTCCGACCTCACCCGCCCGCGCACGCTGGCCCCCGGGGTCGAGGCCGGGCTGTTCGACCCCGCGCGGCGGACGGTGATCGTGCGGCGGCCCCGGGTGGAGGTCTGGCGCCTGGACGAGCCGGCGCGGACGGCGGCCCTGCCGGTCTCCCCGACTGCGATGGCCCTGAACCCCGGCGGCACGGTTTTAGCCGTCGGGACGGCCGATCCCGCGCGGGTCACGCTCTGGAACCTGACGACGGGCACGAAGGACCGGACGTTCTCCGTCAAAGGCGCGAGCGAGGTGGGCGGGCTCGCGTTCGCCCCGGACGGAACGACGCTGGCGGTGGCGCCCTTCCAGGAGACCGTCACCCCGCCCGCGAACAACTGGCGCGACGTCCAGCTCTGGGACGTCCGCCGCGGGGTCAGGACGCGGACGCTGAGCGTCCCCGGCGGCTCTGGGATAATCTTCCGCCCCGACGGGCGGGAGCTGGCGGTGAACGGCGCGGACGGCGCGCTCGCGTCGCTGGGCGGGGCCGAGGCCGTCACCAGGCCGTTCGGGGAGAGCGCGGACGGCGTGCGGGCCATCGCGTACAGCCCGGACAGCAAGATCATCGCCACCGGCGCGCTGGCCGCCGGGGTGACGCTCTGGAACGCCGCCGACCGCCGGCAGCTGGCCCATCTGCCGCTCAAGGGGTTCGGGGCGGTGGACGTGCTGGCGTTCTCGCCCGACGGGCGGACGCTGGCCGTCGGCGGCTCGAACCGCGTCCAGCTCTGGGACGTCGCCGAACGCGCCCCGCTCGGCTCACCCGCCGTGTACCCGGCGGGCGAGGTGGTCGCGCTGGCCTTCGACGCCGGGCAGCTGCGCTGGCTGCGGACCGACGGCACGCTCGGCGACCAGCCCGCCACCGCCGCCGGCGTGGCCGCCGCCCTGTGCGCCAGGGCCGGGCGCTCGCTCTCCCGGAGCGAGTGGGACCGGCTCATCCCCGGCACGCCCTACCGCGAGATCTGCTGACAGGAGGAGACATGCAGGCTTCGCCCGACATCGTCGCCATCCAGGTGACGCCGCAGCCGGCCGTCCTGGACACTGGCGAGGTCGCGCTCCGGATCGAGGTGTCCACCGCGAACGCCACCCGGTTACGCGGCCGGCTGCTGAGCCCGGACGGGACGCGCGTACCGCTCGACTTCGCCGCCCAGCCGCCGCCGTGCGACTGGCTGGCCACGCACACCCTCCGGCCCGCCGACCCGGAGGGGACGTGGCAGGTCGAGGTGCGGGCCGGCCGGGCGACGGCCGTGCACGAGTTCGACGTGGACCGGCGCGGGGTGAAGGCGGAGGCGCGGTTCGAGTCCTTCGACGCGCAGCCCCGGCAGGTCCCCAGGGGCGACCTGATCCGGCTCATCGGCCGCTTGGAGCTGGTCAAGAACGGCGCCTCCGGCCCGGCGGCCGGGCTGCCCGTCGTGATCGCGTACCAGGAGCAGGAGACGTGCGGCTGGCGCGAGCTCGCCGACGCGGTCACCGACGACCTCGGCCGGTTCCTCGCGCAGGCGCCCGTCATGGAGAGCGGCGAGTGGCGGGCCGAGGTCCGCAGCGGCCCCGAGGTGATCGGGGCGGTGAGCGCGGCGGTGTTCGTGGAGGCGACGGCCGAGCAGCGGTACGCGACGCAGCTCGACTACGCGGTACGGCGGGCGGGCGGCAGCACCGTCCACTCGGGACGGCTGCGCGGCAAGCCGGGCGCGTCTTGGGAGGGGCTGGGGAACCAGCGCATCTGGGTCTTCTACCGCAAGCCGGGCGCGCCGTCCGGAGCCTTCAACTCGGTCGACAAGAGCACCCTGACCCGGGACAACCCGGTCCTCAGCCAGGGCCGCTTCGAGGTCCGCACCGGGTCGAAGAGCGGGGGAGCGTGGCGGGTGCAGTACTTCGGCACCAACCTGGCGGCGGGCGTCGTCAGCGACGCCAAACCCGCACCGTGATGGGGGGACGTGTGGCGTCCACGGGA
Source organism: Nonomuraea sp. NPDC003201 (assembly GCF_053590415.1). Taxonomy (NCBI): domain Bacteria; kingdom Bacillati; phylum Actinomycetota; class Actinomycetes; order Streptosporangiales; family Streptosporangiaceae; genus Nonomuraea; species Nonomuraea sp. NPDC003201. The sequence goes on along the minus strand of NZ_JBSFTC010000293.1, from coordinate 11,310 downwards.
AGATGGGAGGTGCGTAGACGGCCCAGATGACAGCGAAACGGGGAACCCCGCATGTCCATAGAGCTCCAGTCCACCGGCACGTTCGCCATCGGTGACAAGACCGTCCACCGGCTCGGTTTCGGGGCCATGAGCCTCACCGGGCCCGGGGTCTGGGGGCCGCCACGTGATCACGACGAGGCCGTGCGAGTGTTGCGGCGGGCCGTGGAGCTGGGCGTCGATCTCATCGACACCGCCGACTCCTACGGGCCCTACGTCAGTGAGGAGATCATCCGGGAGGCGCTGCACCCGTACCCGGAGCGGCTGCTGATCGCGACCAAGGCCGGGTTCGTACGGCCGGGGCCGGGGCGGTGGGTGGTCGTGGGGCGGCCCGCGTACCTGCGGCAGGAGGTCGAGATGAGCCTGCGGCGGCTCGGGGTGGACCGGATCGACCTGCTGCAGCTGCACCGCATCGACCCGGAGGTGCCGCTGGAGGACCAGCTCGGCGAGCTGAAGGCGCTGCGGGACGAGGGCAAGATCGGCAGCATCGGCCTGTCGGAGGTGAGCGTCGAGGAGCTGGAGCGGGCGCGGCGCATCGTCGAGATCGTCACCGTGCAGAACCGCTACAGCCTCACCAACGCGTTCTCCGAGGACGTGCTGGAGCACTGCGAGGAGCAGGGGATCGGGTTCATCCCCTTCAGCCCCATCGCCAAGGGGGCGCTGGCGGTGGCCGGGAGTCCCGTGGACCACGTCGCCAAGGCCGTCGGGGCCACGCCCGCGCAGGTCAGCCTGGCCTGGTTGCTGGCGCGTTCGCCGGTGATGATGCCGATTCCGGGCACGTCGTCGGTGGCCCACCTGGAGGAGAACCTTGCCGCGTCCACCGTGGAGCTGACGGCCGCGCAGGTGAGCGAGCTGACGGCGGCCGCCCGCTGACGGGCTCTGCAGCGGACCCCTGGTACCCCGGAGCCTACGGCGGGCCCTTGGTTCCAGGGGCCCGCCGTAGGACGGTGGTCAGTTCAGGCCGGACTTCATGGCTGTGAGGAGTTCGGCGTTCGTGGTGTCGCCGCTGAGCTCCCAGAAGAACGCGCCGCCGAGGCCCTGGCTCTTCGAGTAGCTCATCTTGCCGCCGATCGTGCTCGGCGTGTCATAGCTCCACCACTGGCCGCCGCAGTACGCGTACGCCGTGCCCGCGACCGTGCCGGTGGACGGGCAGCGGGTCTTGAGCACCTTGTAGTCCTCGATGCCCTGCTCGTACGTGCCCGGCGCGGGTCCCGAGGCCGTGCCGCCGGGCGCGGACTGCGTGACGCCGGCCCAGCCGCGGCCGTAGAAGCCGATGCCGAGCAGCAGCTTGCTCGCCGGCACGCCCTTGCCCTTGAGCTTCTGGATCGCGGCGTCGGAGTAGAAGCCCGGGGTCGGGATCCCGGAGTAGGAGGTGAGCGGGGAGTGCGGGGCGGTCGGGCCCTGCGGCGCGAAGGCGCCGAAGTAGTCGTACGTCATGACGTTGTACCAGTCGACGTACTGCGCGGCGCCCGCGTAGTCGGCGGCGTCGATCTTGCCGCCGTTCGTGCCGTCGGCGGTGATGGCCGCGGTGACCAGGTTGCCGGAGCCGAAGCGGGAGCGCAGCGCCGACATGACGTTCCTGAACGCCGCCGAGCCGCTGGAGTCGCAGGTGAGGCCGCAGGCGTTCGGGTACTCCCAGTCGATGTCGATGCCGTCGAACACGTCCGCCCAGCGCGGGTCCTCGACCAGGTTGTAGCAGGAGTTGGCGAAGGCCGTGGGGTTCTGCGCGGCCTGGGTGAAGCCGCCGGACCAGGTCCAGCCGCCGAAGGAGAACAGCACCTTCAGGTTCGGGTACTTCTTCTTGAGCTTGCGCAGCTGGTTGAAGCTGCCGCGCAGCGCGCCCGCGTCCCAGGTGTCGGCCACGCCGTCCACGCTCTCGCCCGCCTGGTAGAAGCGGTCATAGTCGGCGTAGCTGTCGCCGATCGTGCACTGGCCGTTCTGCACGTTGCCGAACGCGTAGTTGATGTGGGTCAGCTTGGCCGCGGAGCCACTCGTGTCGATGTTCTTGACGTGGTATCCGCGCTGGTAGACGCCCCACTGCACGAAGTAGCCGAGCACCTTGTTCCCGCCACCGCCGCCGCCCGTGGTCGTGGCGGTGACGGTGTTGCTGTTGGCGGAGCGGTTGCCGGCGGCGTCGCGGGCGCGGACGGTGTAGCTGTAGGCGGTGTTGGCGGCCAGTCCGGTGTCGGTGTGGGTGGTGCCGGTGACGGTGGTGATGAGGGTGCCGCCTCGGTAGATCTCGTAGCCGGTGACGGCGACGTTGTCGGTGGAGGCGTTCCAGGCGAGGGAGACGCTGCTGCTGCTCACGCCGGTCGAGCGCAGGTTGCCCGGCACGGTCGGCGGGCTGGTGTCCGTGCCGCCGCCGCCCGTCGTGGTGGCGGTGACGGTGCTGCTGTTGGCGGAGCGGTTGCCGGCGGCGTCGCGGGCGCGGACGGTGTAGCTGTAGGCGGTGTTGGCGGCCAGTCCGGTGTCGGTGTGGGTGGTGCCGGTGACGGTGGTGATGAGGGTGCCGCCTCGGTAGATCTCGTAGCCGGTGACGCCGACGTTGTCGGTCGAGGTGTCCCAGGCGAGGGAGACGCTGCTGCCGGTCACACCGGTCGAGCGCAGGTTGCCGGGCACCGATGGGGCGGTGGTGTCGGTGCCGCCGCCGGTCGAGGGCTTCCACAGGGCGGGCACGTTCGGGGGCTCCCAGCCGGGCTGGGAGGTGTGGCTCTGGATGCACTCGTACTCGACGCCGTTGTACGTGACGTGCGTGCCCGCCGTGTACGCCGTCCACGGGGCCCACTCGGCGAGGGCGGCGTACGCCGAGGCGGAGACCGGCGGCGGGGCGACCGCCACGGCGGTGAGGGGCAGCAGTAACGCCACGAGGATCTTGCTCAGGACACTGTGTCTCATGACTCTCCGACATCCGGTTGGGGGTGTACGAGGGGTGGGATGTCAGGAAACTATTAGGAAAGTTTCCTTTAAGTTATGAGACGACGTTAGCCTCTGCCTGTGGAGGCGTCAATGAGTGAAATTTCGATGTAAAGCCGATTATTCGGTCGGTGGGGTGCCGTGCGTGTGGAAGGAGGCGATGGTCTTCAGCCCCCATGCCTGGCCCTTGGCCCGCTCGGCCTCCGTCCACGTGATCGTCCGCCAGTCGGGCGCCAGGATGAGTCTGGTCAGCGGGTTGCACAGCTCGACGCGGTTGCCGCCGGGCTCGTAGACGTACAGGAAGAAGGTCTGCTGGATGGCGTGCTTGTGCGGGCCGGTCTCGATGAACACACCGCTGTCCAGGCAGAGGTCGGCGGCCCGCAGGATGTCCTCGCGGGTGTTCGTGGCGAACGCGAGGTGGTGCAGCCGGCCCGAGGCGCCCGACCAGTCGTCGGTGTAGACGAGGTCGTAGGACTTGTTCGCGAAGTGCAGCCACTGGGCGGAGATCCGGCCGCTGTCCAGCATGATCTGCTCGGTCACCCGGGCGCCGAGCACGTCGCGCACGAAGGCGCCGGCGGTCGCGGCCTCGGCGGCCAGGAAGTTGACGTGGTCGAGGCGGCGCACGCCCACCCCGTGGCCGGGGAACGCCTGCGGCTGGTTCTTCAGTGCGGGACGCAGCTCCTCGGGCGCCTCGTACCACTGCGACTCCCAGTAGAGACGCAGCTCGTGGCCGTCGGGGTCGCGGAAGGCGTACGTCGGGCCGCGGCCCGGGGCGCCGTCGCGCCAGCCGATGCCCAGCCCGGCGTCCTTGATCGCGCGCACCCGGCGCTCCAGCGCCTCCTGACTGCTCGCCCGCAACGCCGTCGAGCCGATGCCCGAGGTGCGGTGGGCCGTCAGCGTGAGGCTGTGGTGCTCGTAGTCGTCGTACGTGCGCAGGTGCACCGAGTCGCCGTCCTGCCCGGCGGCCGTCATGCCGAGGATCTCGGTGAAGAACCACAGGCTCCGCTCCGGCTCGGGAGTGAGCAGCTCGACGTGGCCGAGGTGGGCGATGTCGTGCAGCAGAGCGTTCATGTCAACCTCGGTGGCATCTCGACCTCGGGTGGTGTCTCAACCTTGGGGCCATCTCAACGTCGGGCGCCATCTCAACCTTGCGGGCGGGGGAAGACCATGCCGTCGAAGAGCTTGCGCGCGGTGCGTACGTTCGCCGCCCGCACCGCGGTCGGCGGGCTGGCGGACAGGTCGAGCTCCACCTCGACCTCCAGGTGGCCGGTGGGATGCTCGACATCCACGCGGGCGCCCTCGGGCAGCCGGGCGAAGCGCCGGGCCACGCCGTGCGGGAGCAGCGCGGCGGTGACGACGCTGACCGCGCCGAGCACCCCGATCGCGGTGTGCGGCCGGACCGGGATGAACGTGCGGGTGCACAGCGCGCCGCCGTCGCGGGGCGGCGCGACCAGCGTGGTCTTGGGCACGGCCCCGCCGGTGACGTCGCCGAGCCCCATGAGCTTGCCCGCCTGCACGCGCAGCGACTGCACGCGCTCGCGGAGCCCGGCGTCGGCCGCGAGCGTCTCGTACGGCTCGTAGCCGGTGATGCCGAGGTCCTCCGCCGCCGCCACGACGACCGGCATGCCGTTGTCGACGCAGGTCACCTCGATCCCGTCGATCACGTCCACCTCGCGGCCGGTGGGCAGCAGCCGCCCCGTGCCCGATCCGGCGGTGTCCTCGAACCCGAGCACCACGGTCGCGGCCGTGCCCGGAACGCCGGAGATGGCCGTGCCGCCGCGGTAGTCGACGCGGCCGCCCGGGGTGGGGAAGCGGGCGGTGGCGAGGCCGCCGGTGTTGACCAGGCCGATGCGGACCTCGGTGTCGTCGCCTCGCGGACGGACGAGGCCGCGCTCCACGGCGAACGGGCCGACGCCGGCGAGCAGGTTGCCGCAGTTCTGCCGCCCGGAGACGGCCGGCTCGTCCACCGCGATCTGGAGGAAGAGGTAGTCGAGGTCCGCGCCGGGATCGGTGCTGGGCGACACCACGGCCACCTTGCTCGTGAGCGGGTGGGCGCCGCCGATGCCGTCGATCTGGCGCGGGTCGGGGCTGCCCAGGACGCGCAGGAGCAGGTCGTCGCGCTCGCGGGGATCTCCGGGGAGGTCGCCGGCCAGGAAGTAGGCGCCTTTGGAGGTGCCGCCGCGCATCAGCATGCACCGCACGCCGTCGTCGTCGCCGACGCCCGTCACATCGGTCCGTAGCCGGTGGTCGTCGTCGCCGATGCCCGTCACATCGGTCCGTAGCCGGTGGTCGTCGTCGCCGATGCCCGTCACATCGGTCCGTGGCCGGTGGTCGTCGTCGCCCATGCCTACGCCCGTCACATCGGTCCGTACTCGGCGGCCGGCACGTACGTGATGCCGAGCCCGGGCAGGCGCTCGCGCAGGCCGTAGCGGTCGAGCCCCAGCTCGCCCTTGGCGAACGCCTCGCGGGCCGCGGCCTCCTTCGCGGCCCTGGCGGCGGAGGAGGAGAGGGCCCGCTCCAGGTCGTCCCGTGGCACCACCAGCACCCCGTCGTCGTCGCCGAGGATCGTGTCGCCGGGCCGGACGAGCTGCCCGCCCACGGTGACGGGCACGTTGACCGCGCCGGGCGTCGCCTTGACCGTGCCCTGGGCGCTGACGGCCGCGCTCCACACCGGGAAGCCCATGGCCCGCAGCCCGGCGACGTCGCGTACGCCCGCGTCGATCACCAGCCCGCGCACGCCACGGGAGCGCAGCGAGGTGGCCAGCAGCTCACCGAACATCCCGTCGGTGGACGGCGAGGTCGTGGTCACGACCAGGACGTCGCCCTCCTGGCACTGCTCGACCGCGACGTGGATCATCAGGTTGTCGCCCGGCCAGCACAGCACCGTGACCGCGTTGCCGCCGGCGCCGCACCCGGGCCACGCGGGGCGCAGCCCGGGCCCCAGGTAGCCGGTACGGCCGAGCGCCTCGTGGACGGTCGCGACGCCGTACGCGGCCAGGGTGTCGATCCGGTCGAGGCTCGCCCGTGGCGTGCCGGTGACGACCACGTGCCTCATGCCAGCACGTCCGTCACCTGCGGGTAGAGCCGCATGTAGGCCTCGCCCATGGTGTCGTGCGGCAGGCCGAGGTTGGGGCCCGCGTTGCGGCGCAGCTGCACCCCGCGGCGCTTGGCGAGGTCGGTGTAGTAGTCCCACATGTGCTGCTGGGCCGGCAGGCACTCCATCGCCTTGCGCTTCCTGTCGAACACCGGGGTGATGTCGAGCAGCACGTCGGGCTTGAAGTCGCACTGCTCGGGCTGGTGCGGCTCGAAGAAGAACACGGGCGGCGCTCCGAGCGGCTCGCCCGGCGCGTCGTAGCCCGCGGCCTGCGCCAGCACGCGCGCCTGCAGCGCCATGCGGGCCGCCGCGGGGTGGTCGCCGTTGTACGGGTCGGCCAGCGGATGCGTCAGCACCACGTCGGGCTCGACCTCCCGGTAGATCCGCACCAGCCGGTCGACCAGCTCCGGGGTCTCCACCAGGGGATAGTCGCCCGCGTCGAGGAACTCGATCTCGGCGCCCAGGGCCGCGGCGGCGTTCTGCGCCTCCTCGCGGCGGATCGCCTTGATCTCGTCGAGCGTACGGCCGGCGCGCCACGCCTTCGCGGACTCGCCGCGCTCGCCGAAGCTGAGACAGACCACCTTGGCCCGCTCGCCGCGGCCGGCCGCGAGCGCGATGGCCCCGCCCGCGCGCCAGACGAAGTCGCCCGCGTGGGCGCTGATCACCAGAAGTGTGGGGGTCTTTGCCGAGGTCACTCGCTGACGCTACGAGCCGATCGCTCAGATTGTCAACAGTTTCATCGGCAATCTGCCTCAAGCGCAAACATCGGGCCTGGTCGAGCATGGAATTCGACAACATTGTCAACGATATGGCCCTTCTTGCGCAGGTGGCAGTGCTCGGCCCTCCGCTCCCGAACGTGTTCCCAGCCGCCAGGTAGGTCTTGGCTGGGATTGAGCTAAGTCTGAGCTCAGCCGATCACCGGGTAGCTGCTCGACCCGAGGCCGCCGCCGGGCCACGGGCCGATGGACTTGAGGTCGACCGGCGGCCTCGACGTGAAGCGGTTGCCGGGGTCCACCGGTTTGATCGGCGTGGACGTACACCCGCCAACCGCCGCCAGCACCAGCACGATTCCCGTGATAAATCGCATCGCAGCCCCATCATCGGCATTCACGTTCGCCGATGCAGCAAACTACTGGTTCGCGCGGGCCGGCCCGTTCGGCGTCCGCCCCGAATCGACGCCGGAGCCCGCCGCACTGGGGGGACGACACCGAGCACCCGCCAGGTGAAGGTGCTGCTGCACTCGAGCGAGCTGCTGGTGTTCGCTGACCGGAAGCTCATCGCTCGGCACGAGCGACTGATCGCCAAGGGCTCCTGTCAAGGGGTGTCCTGCGACGGATGGGGCCATGTAGTCCGCAGCTGAGCCACCGAGGCCAGGGGCGGGGCCCCTATCCGAAAAGCGCGATCTTCGGGACGCGGCCCGGATAGTTGCAGGCCATGTTCCTTGGTTCAATCTGAGGCGCACCCAGCAGCCCGATGGGCGGGATGGCCGTTCCTGGTTACGACTGATGACGTTTCCGCGACGGGCCATGCGATCTGGGTGCGGAACGCGGTAAGTCCACGATCCCGAAGTACGAGTAAGGAAAATATGAAGCCTGTCAAAAAGGCAATGATCAGCACGACAATGCTTGGCACGGTCCTCTGTCTCACGTCCGTGCTGGGGGTCCCAGCCGCTCAGGCTGAAGTATGGCGTTGCGAGCCATACGTCGATACCACCCGCAACGTGGGACAAACCACCTGCTACGAAGGCTACGGCAACTATCGCGTAGTGGTCGAATGCAACTCGGCCCACTGGCCGTACACAAGAAACATCGACGGCCCGGTGGTGTACAAAAGCACAGAACAGCAGTTCGGGCCGACTTCCTCGGTCTCTGGGCAGCCAAATGGCTGCCATGTCGTTGACGCGTGGACCGTCGCCCTTTGACCTCAGCCCTCCGTCTGCCCAGCAGGAACTGGTCCGCAGAGTCGCGAATCGGGCGCTCCGTCAGCGTGATCTGAGCGGCGACAAGGGAGCGCAGCTGCTCCGGACATAGGGCCAGGCGGTCGGCAAGGGGTCCTCAGGCAGGACGAAGGGCGGGGACCGTACGGTTCCCGCCCTTCGTTTCCGGAGGTCGGGCCACGGCCGCTCCCGGTGTCCGCAGCGTCCCGGCCGCTACTGGCTGCTCGGCTGTTCCTCCAGGCCGGAAGCACAAGAGATGATCAACGTGATGAGGTCGCGCATCGGGGTCAGGAGGTCCGGGTAGGCCTTGGCGTTGAGGCCGTACAGGCGCAGGGCGCCGTTGCGCCGTACCGTCAGCAGATCCGCATCGCGCAAGATCTTGAGATGGTGGGAGGTGGCGGGCTGGGACAGCTCCAGGTGCGCGGCGATGTCACCGACGCTGCGTGGGGTCGCGGACTCCAGGAGGAAGACGACGATCTCCTGCCTGCGCTCATCCCCCAGGGCGGTGAACAGCGGCCGGGCCCGCGCGAACAGCGCGAGGACGTCCTGGGCCTCGATCGAGCCGCTCATGCGGGCAATGAGTCACGCAGAGCGGACAGATGGCCGACCGGCAGCGTCCTGGCGGCGCCTTCGGCGATCCAGCCGTCCAGCATCAGCCGCGTCTGCGCGCTCACCTTCGTGAAATGCGTCTCCAGGTAGCTGCGCAGGTTGAAGGGGAGCAGCCATGGCAGCACGCGCAACGCCAAGCCCACGGCCCAGGACGGGACGGAGACGGGAGCGCGCAGCCCGTGCTGAGCGGAGACCACGGCGACGGCCTCCCGGACGGACGCGGTGGCGCCCCGCAACCGTGCGCTCGACGCGGGCAGTCTCCAGCCGGAGGCCTCCAACTCGGCGATGTAGGGGATCATGCGGGCGGCGGCGAGCTCCCCCGCACCGGCCCGCGTCACCCGCTTGGCCCGCACGCCACCGGCCTGAAGTGCGGCGACGACCTGCGGGGCGCGCGCTCCGGTGACGCCCACCGCCGAACCGGGTGGCACCCAGTACGCCACCCCCGGCGCGGGGACCTCTCGCTCCAGCGGCGCCTGGTAGGCGAGCAGCGTCGGGGCCACCTGGACGATCTGCTCCTGTGGCCAGACCCGGGCGAGGGTGCTCAGATCGCCCGGGTCCTGGCCGATGGTGACCACCGTCGCCGCTCCGGCCGCGGCGCGCAGCGCACGCGTCCACTCGCCCCGCAACGCGGGCGAATCCACGCAGAGCCACACCATGTCCCACTGTTCGCGGCGCGGCTCACTGATCACCTCGTACGGCACAATCCGCTCGCTCACCGGCGCTCGCCCCCGCCTGAGCCGGTACAGCGAAGCCCCTTCCCAGCTCTCCCGGCCCGGCCTCACCAGATAGCTGACCCGGGCCCCGGCCGCGGCCAGCCACAACCCGAAGACCTGCCCCAGCGCCCCGGCCCCGACAATCAGCACCTTTGACATCGCTGCTCCATATATCTAAATATTTGGATATGTAGAACATTATCATCGCAGAAGTCCCCTGCTTCCGCAGCGACCAGCGTGCCACCGTCACGCTGACCAGCTCCCTGGCGATGTTCATGTTCGGGAGGCTCGGTGTTACCTGTGTTCGCGGTGTCTTCGCTGCGGTAGCGCGCCGTCGCTCCCGGCCTGCGTGAGCGCGGCCGCATCGGCTCGTCCACCAGCTACGACCCCGCCCACCCGCCGTCGCCGTCCGGCGGGCCGCCGCTGGTCGCGTGCAACGCCGAGGCCGTACGGGGAGCCGAGGTCGTCATCGCCGTGACCACCGGGCGGGCGCGGGGCGATGGTGGCTCGTCAGTCGGTGGCCTCCAGCGCCTTGGCGACGCTGCGCAGGTGCTGCTGCATGGCCGTCTGCGCCGCCTCGGGGTCGCGGGCGACGATGGCGGCCACGATCAGCTCATGCTGCGGCAACGACAGCGCCGCCCGCCCCGGCTGCCGGGCCAGGCGGAACTTGTGCCGGATCACCTGCGCCCCCAGCCGTTCGATGATCGACGCCGAGGTCTGGTGGGCGGCGATCTCGCGGACCTTGGCGTGCAGCGCCGCGTTGAGCTCGGAATATCGGTCGAGGTCGTTGTGCTCCACGGCGGCCCGCATCTCGGCGACGATCTCCCGCAGCCGCCCGGCCTGCTCGGGGGTGACGCGCTCGGCGGCCTTGGCGGCGGACAGGCCCTCCAGCACCATCCGGACCTCCGTGATCTCGATGGCCTCCGCCTTGGAGATCGCCCGGACGCGGGCGCCCTTGTTGCGTAGGATCTCGACCAGCCCCTCCGAGGCCAGCTCCCTGAACGTCTCGCGCACGGCCGCGCGGGTGGCCCCGAACTGCTCGCACACGTCGGCCTCGACCAGCCGCTGGTTGGGCACGAAGTCCCCGCCGAGCACGGCCGCTCTGAGCCGGTCGGTCAGCGTCTCCTCCAGCGGGGACTCAGAGGTCACGGAATCCTCCCGTAGTTGAGCTTCGTTGACAATATTATCGACAATTATCCCAGGAGCCCTGAACCGCGCAGACCTTGGGCTTTGATCGTTTAGACCCGATCTGTCGGTGAGCTCCGGTAAGTTCCCGGATCATTGATCAGCCGGTCGCGAAGGCGCGGGCATTCCCGCCTGCGCCCGTGAGCCGGCCGGGGCGGGAGGGTTCGAGGTCGTGGACGCGGACAGAGCCGCGTGGGAGCAGCACAGCGTGGTACGGGTGGTGCCGCCTGTCGAGCCGAGGAAGCTGGCGAAGGTTCCCTTCGTCGAGCTGGCCGACGGGCGGTTGCAGGGGGTCGTGTCGAGCGGATCCGACATCGAACGGGTCTACGTCTCGTCCATCACCGCCGGCACCCACGCTTTGAGCTGCAGCACCAACAACAACCGGCCGTGCGGCGCGCTGCACGGCTACGCCTGCAAGCACATCCACCAGCTGGCCGACGAGGCGGTCCTGCAGTACGGGCTGGACCGGGTGGCCCGTTACCTGGGGGTGGAGGTGCCGGAGGGCCAGTTCCTGATGTCCTCCATCAACGGGCCGGTCGAGCGCACCCCGGCCGCCGTGGTGTTCAGCAGGTTCCTGCGCCACCTGGCCTACCTGGAGGTGCCCGACAGCACGGAGCCGCTGGCCGAGCTGCACTGGTTCCCCGCGACGAAGGCGGTGCGCTGATGCTCGACGTACAGCTAGGAGAGCTGCAGGGCGACGCCCCGGCCGGGGTCGGCGAGGCGCTCGACCTGGTGACAGGGTTCGACGACGCGCTCACCCACGGGTTCGCCCGGCTCGGCGAGGAGGCGTCCGGGGCGCTGGCCGCGCTGGCGGGCGCGCTGGC
>NZ_JBSFTC010000292.1:0-13613 GCF_053590415.1 Nonomuraea sp. NPDC003201 | reverse complement strand
GCTCGTGGCCGAGGCGGCGACGGCCGGGGACGAGCGCGCGGCGGAGATCGTCGGCGAGGCCGCGCGGCGGCTGGCGGCGACGGCGGGCCGGGTGCACGGCGAGGGTCCGATCGTGCTGGCGGGCGGCGTGCTGGCCGCCGACGGGCCGGTACGCACGGCGGTCATGGCGCTGCTGGCCGGGCGGGAGGTGGTCACCGCGCGGGACGGTGCGGCGGGGGCGAGCTGGCTGGCCGCGCTCGACCGGCTGGGCGACCTCGGCGCGCACGCGCGCTTCACCGCTCTCGGCCACCCTTGAGCGAACTTGTCATTAATTTAATGACCGATTAGTCTCATCTGGTCAAACAAATGAGGTGAGACGGATGGTCAAGGTAGGGCGGCCACCGCAGGACCCGGCCCGGCAGCTGGAGCGGGGCCACCGGATCCTCGACGCCGCCGCCGATCTGGTCCTGCGCTGGGGCTACGGCAAGACCACGATCGACGACGTGGCCAAGCGGGCAGGCGTCGCCAAGGGCACCATTTACCTGCACTGGAAGACGCGCGACGAGCTCTTCGCCGCGTTGCTGCGCCGCGAGCGGGTGCTCATGCTGGCCGAGGTCCGCCAGGGCACGCCGGCCACGCTGGGCGAGCTGTACGGCGGGTACGCCCGCGTGCTGCTGCGCAGGCCGCTGCTCCAGGCGCTCATGCGGGGCGATTCGGACCTGCTGGGCAAGTTCACCCGCCAGAAGCAGCAGGCGGGCCAGTCGCCGACGATGGGCCTGCCCCTGGAGGCGTACGTGGCGGAGCTGGTCAAGCTGGGCGCGGTGCGCGCGGAGCCGGGCGACCACGCCATGGTGGCCAACGCCGTCCTGTACGGGTTCCTGTTCGTGCCGGACAGCCTGCGCATGGAGGCGGAGGAGTCCGCCGACCGGATCGCGTTCCTGGTGGCCGACACCATCGACCGGGCCATGAGCACGGGCCGCACCCTGTCCGGCGACGACGCGGACGCCGTCGCGCGGGCCACCCTCGACTTCCTCGCCGCCGCGCAGGAGATCGCCGAGCAGCGGCTGGCGGCCTCCATGGGCGGACCGCAAAAGGCGCAAAGGAGCGTGTGACGTGAAGGCCGTACTCCCTCTCGACGACGCGGCGGCCGACCTCGCGACCGTCGGCGGCAAAGGCGCGTCGCTGGCCAGGCTGACCAGGGCGGGGCTGCCCGTTCCCGCCGGGTTCCACATCACGACCGAGGCCTACCGGGCGTTCGTGTCGGCCTTCCGCGACGAGATCCCGCACGCGGAGGACCCGCGGACGCTGTTCGCCGAGCACGACATGCCCGCCGGGCTCGCCGCGGAGATCCGCCGGGCGTACGAGGCGCTCGGCGACGACGTGCCGGTGGCCGTGCGCTCGTCCGCCACCGCCGAGGACCTGCCGGACATGTCGTTCGCCGGCCAGCAGGACACCTACCTCAACATCAGGGGCGACGCCCTGCTCGACGCGGTCAGACGCTGCTGGGCCTCGCTGTGGAACCCGCGCGCCATCGCCTACCGCGACCAGAACGGCGTCCCCCACGACGACGTGGCGCTGGCCGTGGTGGTCCAGGAGCTGGTGGACGCGGACGCGGCCGGCATCATGTTCACCGCGAACCCGGTCAGCGGCGCCCGTGACGAGACCGTCGTCAACGCCTCCTGGGGGCTCGGCGAGGCGGTCGTCGGCGGCCAGGTCACCCCTGACACGGTCGTCGTGTCCGGCGGCGCCGTGACCCAGGAGCAGGTGAGCGACAAGACGGTCATGACCGTCCGCACCCCCGACGGCACCCGCGAGCAGCCCGTCCCGGAGGACCTGCGGCGCGCGGCCGTGCTCGACGCCGCGCAGGCCGCGGAGCTGGCCGCGATCGGCGCGCGCATCCAGAGCCTGTACGGCACGCCGATGGACGTCGAGTGGGCCAGGCGCGACGGGAGGTTCGCCATCGTCCAGGCCCGCCCGATCACCGGCCTCAAGCCGCAGGTCGAGGAGTGGAACGACAGCCTCAAGGGCCAATACCTGTGGACCGGCGGCAACCTGGGCGAGGCCATCCCCGACGTGATGACGCCCATGACGTGGTCGTTCGTGCGGCTTTTCATCCACGAGGCCATGTCCGCCTCGGCCCTGCCGGGCTTCGACATGGTCGGCAACATCGGCGGCCGCTTCTACATGAACCTGAGCGTCGTCCACTCCATCGCCGGCGCCCTGGGCATGCGCGGCAGGCTGAGCACGGTCGACCAGATCTTCGGCAAGCTGCCGCCGGGGCTCAGCGTGCCGATGGTGCCGGTGTCACGCTGGGAGATCATCAAGCGGGTCCTGCCCATGGCGGTCGGCGTCCGGCGCCGCGTGCGTACCAACCTCAAGGGCATGCGCGCGTTCCTGGACACCTCGCAGCGGCGCTGCGAGGAGCTGCGGGCCACGATCGCCGCCACCGGGTCGGGCCCCGAGCTGGCCGAGCTGTGGGAGCGCGAGATCAGGCCTCACATGGTCACCTCCTGCCGCATGCTGGAGGCCGCCGGCCGCCAGGGCGGCGCCACCCTGGTCTGGACCCGCGACCGGCTGCGCAAGATGATGGGCGAGGTCGATGCCGAGGCCATGCTGACCGGCGTCAACACCGATGGCGAGCTGGCCAGCCTGGGGCCGGTGATGGGCCTGTCCAGGCTGGCGCGCGGGGAGATCACCAGAGACGAGTTCGCCCGCGCGTACGGGCATCGCGGCCCCCACGAGTTCGAGGTGTCGATCCCGCGGCCCGGCGAGGACGACGCCTGGATCGACGCCCAGCTCGCGGGCCTGCGTGACCTGCGGGCCGACACCGAGGCGCTGCTCGCGCGGCAGCGGAAGGCCAGGGAGGAGGCGTGGGCGCGCTTCGCCGGGCGCTATCCGCGCCAGGAGGCCAGGATGCGCGCCAGGGTCCAGCGGTGGAACGCCGTCGTGCGGGACCGTGAGTCCGCGCGCTCGGAGAACATGCGGGCGTTCTGGGTGCTGCGGGCCTTCGCCGTACGGGCCGGGGAGCTGTCGGGCCGCGGCGACGACGTGTTCTTCCTCTACCTCGACGAGCTGCTGGGCCTGCTGCGGGGTGACCCGTCCGCGCTGGAGCGGGTGCCGGTGCGGCGGGCCACCTACGAGCGGTACGCCGCCCTGCCGCTCTACCCCGCGCTGATCGTCGGCCACTTCGACCCCGTGCGCTGGGCCGCCGACCCCGCCCGGCGAGTCGACGTCTACGACGCGCGCGGCACGGTCGTGCCGGTGAGCGACACGGTGAAGGGCTTCCCCGGGGCTCCCGGCATCGTCGAGGGCATCGCCCGGGTGATCTCGGGGCCCGAGGAGGGCGACCGGCTCAAGCCGGGCGAGATCCTCGTCACGACGCTCACGAACGTGGGCTGGACCCCGATGTTCCCCCGCGCGGCGGCCGTGGTGACCGACATGGGCGCGCCGCTGTCGCACGCCTCGATCGTGGCGCGCGAGCTGGGCATCCCCGCCGTGGTCGGCACCGGCAACGCCACCATGCGCGTGCGCGACGGCGACCGGATCAGGGTGGACGGCGAGCGGGGCACGGTCGAGTTGCTGGCGTGAAAAGTCTCCGCCAAGTCGATCGCTTTGACGGGTGGCATGGGATGACCTTGGTGCCCATGATCGAATGGTGGACTCCGCAGGACATGTACGAGCTCGAGGCGCGCTGCGCCCGTTTCCGCATCGCCAAGCTGGCGCTCGATCGGGGCCCCATGGAAATGGGCAGGGCGGAACTGGACAGGGAGGATGAGGCCGATCCGGCGGCGTGACTTCGCCGAGCTGCCCCCGTCGCTCGTGGCCGAGGTGGAGCGCAGGCTGGGCGCCGTGCGCGGCTTCGAGGAGCGGCGGGGCGGCTTCTCGGACGGCGTGCTCGGCGTGGCCGCGCTCGCCGGCGGGGAACGCGTGTTCGTCAAGGCCGTCCCGGCGGACGGCGGGGACGCGGCCGGCTACCGGGAGGAGGCCGCCGTCAGCGCGGCGCTGCCTCCCGGGGTGCCCGCGCCGCGCCTGCTGTTCACGGACGAAAGGGACGGCTGGCTGCTGATCTGCTCCGAACTGGCGCCCGGGCGGGTGCCGCACGAGCCGTGGCGCCCCGAGGAGCTGGCGGCGGCGCTGAACCTGCTCACGGTCTGCGCCAGGGAGCTGACCCCGGCGCCGGTCGACGGCCTCCCGACCGTCGCCGCGCGCATGAGGGGCCGCTGCGAGCTGTGGCAGGATCCGGGCACCGCCCGGCTCGGCGCGTGGGAACGCGACCACCTGGACAGGCTTGCGGAGGTCGAGCGGGAATGGGAGTCGCTGGTCACCGGCGGCACGATGCTCCACTTCGATCCGCGGTTCGACAACATCCTCATCGACGAGCGCGGCACGGCCCGGCTCGTGGACTGGGGGCGGGCCTGCGTGGGCCCGGACTGGGTGGACCTCGCCTGCCTGCTGCTGGAGTCCGAGCTCGGGGATCCCGACCCGGAGGAGGTCTTCGCCGGGCACCCGCTCGGGCGGCGGGCGGCACCAGAGGGCGTGGACGCCCTGCTGGTGGCGCTCCTGGGCTACTGGACGCGTACCGCGGTGCTTCCCGGACCGGCGCACGCGCCGCACCTGCGGGAGCGGCGCGAGCACTCCCGCCGCGCCACCCTCGCCTGGCTCGGCGCCCGCTGGGCGTGAAGGGGCCCGCTAGCCGCCGACGTGGATGCCGGGCCGGTTGGCGGGGTCGGGCTCGCTCTTGCGCAGGATCTCGCGTACGACCGGCGCCGTGTCGCCGCGGCCGAGGATGAGGTACCGGAACAGGTGCACCAGCGGAGAGCCCTCCGCCCACGCGAAGTAGCAGTGCGGCCGCACGCCCGCGGCGTCCCGGAGCGCGAGCAGGACGGCGGCGATGGCGTTGGGCGCGGCCGGGCTCTCCGCGCGCAGGATGCGGTACTTGTCCACCTCCACGCCGCGCACGTGGAGCACGTCGCTGAAGCCGGACGGGTCGATGACGTCGATCTCCAGGAACATGATGTCCGCCCGGCCCGGGACCGGGTTGACCCCGCGCTGCTCGGCCTCCTTCTCGGCGTACTCGGCCGCGTCACCCACCTGGCGGCGGTTGGCGATGATGTTGAGCGCGCCGTCGTAGTCGAGCGAGTCGGCGATGAACCGCCGCGCCGCCTCGTCGAACTCGATCCGGTCGGCCCGCAGCTCGGTCGTCCGCGAGACGCGCGAGATCAGCGAGATGGCGATGATGCCCAGGATGAACAGCGCGGAGATGGCGATGCCGTCGGGCTTCTCCCGGATGTTCTCCACCAGCGCGTACACCAGCACCAGGGTGAGCACCGAGAAGCCGGCCGTGGCGGCCCGCTGGCGGCGGCGGATGGCCGAGATCGTCACCGCGACCGCGCCGGAGACCATCATGGCCAGGATGCCCGTGGCGTACGCGCCGGCCTGGGCGTCCACGTCGGCGTCGAACGCGATGGTGAGCACCACGCAGATGCCCGTGTAGACCAGCACCACGGGCCGCACGGCGCGGCCCCAGTCGGGCGCCATGCCGTACGAGGGCAGGTAGCGCGGCACGATGTTGATCAGGCCGGCCATCGCGGAGGCGCCGGCGAACCACAGGATGAGGATCGTGCTGATGTCGTAGACCGTGCCGAACATCTCGCCGAGCCGCTCGTGCGCCAGGTAGGCCAGCGCCCTGCCGTTGGCCTCGCCGCCGGGCCGGAACTTCTCGGCCGGGATGAGCACCGTCGTCACGAAGCTGGTCGCGATCAGGTAGACGCTCATGATGAGCGCGGCGCAGGTGAGCAGCTTGCGCGTGTTGGCGACGCGGGACTCCAGCTGCTCCTCGGCGGTCTTGCCGGCGGCGGCCACCAGCGGCATCATGCTGACGCCCGTCTCGAACCCCGAAAGGCCCAGCACGAGCAGCGGGAAGGCCAGGACGGCCGGTCCGATGAGTCCGCCGAAGCCGCCCGTGCCGCTGGTCAGCGCGTCGGTCCAGCGGGAGAGCGCGTCCGGCGAGGTGAAGACGTCGCCCAGGCCGACGGCGACGACGACCGCGTTCAGCACCAGGAAGATCGCGACCAGCGGGATGGCCACGCCGACCGCCTCGCTGAACCCGAGCAGGAACACCCCGCCCAGCACCAGCAGCAGCACCGAGGTCAGCAGGACCTCGTGGCCGTGCAGGAAGCTCGGGAAGAACGGGTTCTCCACGACGTGCACGGACGCGTCGGCCGCCGACAGCGTGATCGTGATGATCCACGACGTGGCCACGAACCCCAGCAGCACCAGCACGAACAGCTTGCCCCGCCAGAACGGCAGCAGCCGCTCCAGCATCGCCACCGAACCCTGCCCGTGCGGGCTCTCCCGGGCCACCCGCCTGTACATCGGCAGCATGCCGAGCAGCGTCAGCGCCACGATGAGCAGCGTGGCCAGCGGCGATAAGGCGCCGGCCGCCAGCGCGGCGATGGCGGGCAGGTAGGCCAGCGTGGAGAAGTAGTCGACGCCGGTCAGGCACATGACCTTCCACCAGGCCTGCGGCTCGGCGTGCGCCTCGGTCGTCTCCGGGCCCGTCGGCTGCACGCGAAGCTGCAGCAACCAGCGCGCCAGACCGTTGGACGGGGGCGCTGGAGGGGTCGGGCTGTCGACGACCGCGGGGATCGTACGCCCACCGGTACCGCTCACCGGATCTTCCTCTCATCGAGAACGGAAACCACCCTAGGGGGTCCGGCACGCTACCACGCGGCTGGTCCGGCGAATCTCCCCGCACCCTCCCCGATCGCCACCCACCCGGACGACCGGCCCGGCGGGTCTAGGCGCCGTCCTTGTCGGAGTCGGCGGAGAAGACGATGGCCCCGAGGTAGCCGTCGTCCTCCTGAGTGATCTTCATGAGCATGCTGTCGTCGTAGATGTTGTCGTTGTCGTTGAACGTGTCGCGCCCCGTGTGCTCCGAGTACGGCGACTTCGCCATGACCACGCTGTTGAGCTTCTCGTCGAACATCATCTGCGTGGTCAGCACCCGCTGGTTGCTGAAGTGGACCATGGCGTGGATGTGGATCGTGCGCCCCCGGTACCAGCCCGGCCAGATCGTGGTGAACTCCACGATGCCGTCGGCGTTGGTGACCTGCGCGCCGCGGAGGTAGCGCTTGTCGTCAGTAGGCGTCAGATCCGCCATGTCACCCCCACCGTTACCGGGCCCACCACCGGGACCACCACTGGGCGGGGCGCCCGTGGGCGCGCCGCTCGGGGGATTGCCTCCGCCGGGCGGGTTGCCGCCGCCCCCGCCGGTCGAGGCCGCCTCGGCCCCCGAGTAGAGCCCGGCCGCGTCGCAGTGCCAGATCTCCACGACCGCGTTGCCCAGCGGCTTGCACGTCTCGCTGTCCTGCACCTTGACGGCCACCCGCAGCCGCACGCCCTGCTTGTCCTCGCGGATGTCGCTGCGGATCTTGTCGGCGTCGAAGTAGTAGGGCCCCTGCGTCGTGGTGCTGGTCAGCTTGCAGGTGCCGGCCCCGTCGAAGAGCGAGGTGAGGTCCTTGGCCGTGGTGGCGGCCGGCGTCACGCTCGCGCCCGTGGACGTCGTGACGGTCGCCGTGCCCTCGGCGCTCGAACAGGCCGCCAGCAGGCTGCCGAGCCCGAGCGAGCTGATGCCGGCGAACAGCCGTCTCCGGCTGACGCGCTGACCTTCGTGATCGTGTCCCACTATGGTGTCCTTGTCCGGGATGCTGTGGTGTTCCGGACCTCACCGTAGGACGGGACCTCTTGGGACCTCCTTTACCGCGGATGAAGGTCTCATGAGTTGGGGACGGGGTCAGCCGCCGTCGGTATCGGAGTCGGCGGACAGGATGATCGTGCCCAGGTAGCCGTCGCCGTCCTCGATGACCTGCAGCATCATGCCGTCCCGGAAGATGTTGTCGGCGCTGTTGAAGGTGTCGCGCCCGGTGTGCGCCGCGTAGGGCGGCGTCGCCAGCACCTTGGCGTTGAGCGCGTCGTCGAACATGATCTGCGTGTTCAGCACGCGCCGGTCGCTGAAGTGGACCATGGCGTGGATGTGGACCGTCCGGCCCGGGTACCAGCCCGGCCAGATGGTCGTGAACTCCACGACGCCGTCGGCGTTGGTGACCTGCGCGCCCCGCAGGTAACGGTAGTCGTCCGAGGGCTTCATGTCGCTCATGAAGGCCACGTCGGTGAAGCCGCCCGGGGGAGGGCCGCTGGCGGCGTCGTCCTTCGACTCCTTCTCCGCCCCCGAGTAGACCCCCGCGGCGTCGCAGTGCCAGATCTCCACGACGGCGTTGCCCATGGCCGAGCACGTCTCGCTGTCCTGCACCCTGATGCCCATCCGCAGCCGCACACCCGGCTTGTTCTCCCGGATGTCGCTGCGGATCTTGTTGGCGTCGAAGTAATAGGGGCCCTGCGTCGCCGTCGGGGTCAGCTTGCACACCCGCGAGCCGGCGAGCAGCGAGGCGAGATCCGCCTTCGACGTCGCCCCGGCCCGGGCGCCGGGCGCCGACAGTACGGCGCCGAGCCCGAGCGAGCTGATGCCGGCGATCAGCCGCCGCCGGCTGACCCGCTGACCTTCGTGATCGTGTCCCACTGGAGTTCCTTCTGGCGTTCCTGCACTCAGACGAACTTCTCACGGGAGGGCGGCCTTTCAGCGGAGGCGCGTCCTGCGCTCGATGACAGTCGAGTCGAAAACCTTTTCTGTGTTATGAAACTGTGACCAGGTGGCTCGCGAGCTGATCAGCGACTGCCGGGCCAGATAAGCCCAGTTGGAAGGCCATGCACACAGTTGCATTGGCCGATTGACAGCCCCTGTCCGGTCGTTCTACTTTCCCGAAAACCTTTTAGGTTCACCGCTTCGATCCCTGTCCGTGATGTTAGCGCTAACAAAAGCAATCGCTAGATTGTAAGGGGCGAACACATGAGACGACGCTGGGCAGCGGCCCTCACCGCGGCACTCGTGCTCATCCTCGGCAACGCGACGCCCGCGTACGCGGGCGCGCCGATCACCACCTCGATCTACACGGCCGACCCGGCCGCGCTGGTCGTGGGCGACACCCTGTACCTCTACACCGGCCACGACGAGGCCCCCGCGGGCGGCACGAACTTCGTCATGCGCGACTGGCACGTCTTCACCTCGACCGACGCCGCCAACTTCACCGACCAGGGCGCCAAGCTCTCGATCTCGAACTTCTCCTGGGCGGGCGCCGACGCCTGGGCGGGCGAGGTCGAGCGCGGCGCCGACGGCAAGTACTACTGGTACGTCCCCGTCAACGGCAACGGCGCCGGCTGGATGGACATCGGCGTGGCCGTCGGCGACAGCCCGCTCGGCCCGTTCCGCGACGCCAAGGGCGGCCCGCTGATCAGCGACAGCACCCCCAACTCCTCGCCCCTCAACATCGACCCCACCGTCTTCACCGACGACGACGGCCAGGTCTACATGTACTGGGGCTCCTACTACGGCCTGCGCGCGGCCAAGCTCAACGCCAACATGACCTCGCTCAACGGCTCGGTCGTCACCCCGAGCGGCGTGTCGAACTTCTGGGAGGCCCCCTGGATGTTCAAGCGCAACGGCGTCTACTACCTCGCCTACGCGGCCAACGACTCGGCCTGCTCGGCGCCGGGTTACGCCTGCATCAGGTACGCCACCGCCGGCAACCCGCTCGGCCCCTGGACACACCGCGGCGTCGTGCTCGACCAGGTCAGCTCGACCACCAACCACCCGGCGATCATCGAGTACAAGGGCCAGTGGTACATGGTCTACCACAACGCCGCCGCCCCGGGCGGAGGCAACTTCCGCCGCTCGGTGACCATCGACAAGCTCTACTTCAACGCCGACGGCACCATGCAGAAGGTCGTCCAGACCAGCGGCGGCCCCACCACCCCGGGCAACCTGGCGACCAGCGCCACCCCCTCCACCTCGTACGTCTCGTCCTGGGAGACGCTCGGGGCGATCAATGACGGCTACACCCCGGCGAACTCGGCCGACCACAGCCACGGCGCCTACGGCAACTGGGACCACCAGGGCACCGAGTGGATCGAGTACCGCTGGCCCAGCGCCCAGAACATCTCCAAGATCCAGACCTACTGGTTCGACGACGACCTGGGCATCGACCTGCCGGCCTCCTGCCAGGTGCAGTACTGGAACGGCAGCGCCTACGTCAACGTGCCCGGCCAGTCGTCCTGCGGCGTGGCGGGCAACACCTTCAACACCACGACGTTCACCTCGGTCAACACAACCCGGTTGCGGCTGAACATCACCTCCAAGTCCGGCTTCTCGACCGGTGTGCTCGAATGGAGGGCCTTCTCATGAGGCGCGCCCTATTAGCCCTGCTGCTGGTGGCGGGATTGGTCGTCGCCGGTGCGCCGGCGCACGCGGACCAGACCATCGGCTATCCGACCTTCAGCGGCCCGGCCGTCCCCGCTCCGCCGGGGTCGTACACGACCGGCAACACGATGCAGGCCATCTACGACGCCGAGAGCTCCGGCACCGACTTCTGGATGGACCGGCTGCTGGCCCGCTCGGGCAACGACCCGGCCGGCACGTGGCTCATGACGCGCGGCCGGGCGCTGTTCATGAAGACCCACACGCCCGGCACGCTCGGCTTCGCCGGGCAGGTGGCGTACTGGGAGAGCATCAACAACAACAACGCCTTCACCGTCGCCGTCACCCCCGGCACGTTCACCGAACAGGTGAACTCGCGCTGGCAGGCGCCCAGCTACTGGAAGAGCCGGCACACCAGCGGCTCGATCACGATCGACCAGACGAAGTTCATCACCGACAACAACGTGGCGGTGGCCAACCTGGCCATCACCAACGGCGGCTCCGCCTCGACGACGCTGCAGCTGCGGGCCACCTCGCCGTACGCCACCACCGGCAGCGGCAGCGAGCTGACCGGCCAGGTGAACGCCTACAACAACCTCACCACCCTCTACCCGAGGCTGACCGGTGACGGGTTCACCGTCTCCAGCGGCGGGCTGAACAGGTCCGTCACGATCGCCGCCGGGGCGACGACGACCGTCAAGGTCGTCATGGGCTTCGTCACCAACGAGATCCCGGCCTCGCGCACCGACTACGACGCCTACGCCGGCTACACGCCCGCCACCGCCTTCGCCACGCACGTGCGCGCCTACAACAAGTGGTGGGCCGACAACATCCCCTACATCGACGTCCCCGAGCCCGGCATCAAGAAGAACATCTACTACCGCTGGTGGCTGATGCGCTTCAACAACCTGGACGCGGACATCCCCGGACAGACCTTCCAGTTCCCCACCTCCGTCGAAGGCGCGCTGGGCTACAACAACGCGATCGCGCTGACCCAGCCCATGCACATCGACGACCTCAAGTACCTGCGTAACCCGATCTACTCGTACGGCGACTGGCTGAGCGTCGGGCAGATCTCCAAGAACGGCCGCTTCCTGGACAACCCCGGCGACCCGGAGAACTGGTCGAACAGCTACACGCAGTACATCGGCGAGGCGGCCTGGAAGAGCTACCAGATCCACGGCGGCCAGCCCGCCATCGCCGCGAACCTGGCCCGCTACGCCGAGCAGGACGTCAAGGGCCAGCTCTCCTACTACGACCACGACAACAACAAGCTCATCGAGTACGACTGGGGCGCCCTGACCGGCAACGACGCCGACGCCGTGTCCTTCCACTGGAAGCCGGGCAACATGGACCGCGCCGAGTCCGCCTACCAGTACAGCGGGGCGCTGGCCGCCGCGCAGGCGTACGACGCGATCGGCAACACGGCCAAGGCCAACGAGATGCGCACGCTGGCCACGCAGATCCAGAACGCCATCGTCAACGTGCTGTGGAACCCGAACAGGCAGCTCTTCGAGCACCGGCTGAAGTCCACCAACGAATGGGTGCCGTGGAAGGAGATCAACAACTACTACCCGTTCGCCGTCGGCGCGATCCCCAACACCTCCACCTACAAGCAGGCCCTGCGCCTGTTCGACGACCCGGCGCAGTACCCGATCTTCCCCTTCTACACCGCCAACCAGGCCGACAAGGCGGCCTCGGGCACCGGCAGCAACAACTTCTCCACGATCAACTCCACGGTGCAGTTCCGCCTGCTCTCCTCGGTGCTGCGGAACTACCCCAACGAGTGGATCGACCCGACCTGGTACAAGAAGCTGCTCTACTGGAACGCCTGGGCGCAGTACATCAACGGCAACACCCAGTGGCCGGACGCCAACGAGTTCTGGGCCGACTGGAACGGCTCGTCCATCACCTACCGCTCGTGGATCCACCACAACATCCTGGGCAGCAGCAACTGGACCGTGGTCGAGGACGTCGCCGGCCTGCGGCCGCGCAACGACGCCAAGGTGGAGCTCTCGCCGATCAACATCGGCTGGACCCACTTCACCGTCAACAACCTGCGCTACCGCAACGCCGACCTGACCATCGTCTGGGACGACCCGTCCGACGGCGTCGTGCGCTACCCCGGCGTGCCCGAGGGCTACTCGATCTACATCAACGGCAACCGGGCGGCCACGGTGTCGTCGCTGGTGCCGTTCACGTGGGACCCGGCCACCGGTGACGTCACCACCAGCGGTTCCGTCACCTACCACGTGGCGGTGCCCGGGCTGCAGGCGCCCGCGCAGGTCACCCAGAACAGCGCCCGCATGGTCGACATGCTGGCCAAGGCAGGCGTCGACCTGACCGCCAACCTCACCAACCTCGCCTCCGGCGCCACCGCCACGGCCTCCACCACGGCCTCGGGCAGCACCACCGCGGGCGCGGTGGACGGCTTCCCGATCAACGAGCCGTTCTGGGGCGGCACGACCGCCGGGCAGGACTGGTACGAGCTGAACTTCGGCTCCGCCAAGACGGTCAACGAGGTGCGGCTCTACTTCAAGGACAGCCGCCCGGCCAGCGCCACCTACCGGGCGCCGGCGTCGTACGACATCCAGTACTACAACGGCAGCGCCTGGGTGAGCGTGCCCGGCCAGGCCAAGACACCGTCCGCGCCGCGGGCCAACTACAACGTGGTGCAGTTCTCGGCGGTCAGCACGCAGCGCCTGCGGGTGCTGGCCACGGCCGCCTCCGGGGCCAGGACGGGGCTCACCGAGATCAAGGTGTTCAACCGGGGCGGGACGCAGCAGCCGAATCCCACCAACCTGGCGTCGTCGGCCACGCCGTCGGCGTCGAACACCTCGTCGTGGGAGAGCGTGGCCGCGATCAACGACGGGATCGACCCGCCGTCGTCCAACGACACCGTCAACCCGCGCTGGGGCTGCTGGCCGGAGACCGGGCAGCAGTGGGTGGACCTGGCCTGGGGTTCGGCGCAGAACCTGAACCGGGCCGAGGTGTACTTCTTCGACGACGACGAGGGGATCGACATGCCCGCGTCGTGGAAGCTGCAGTACTGGAACGGCAGCGCGTACGTGGACGTGCCGGGCGCCTCGGCGTACACGCTGACCAAGAACGCCTACAACAGCGTCACCTTCAACGCCACGAGCACGACCCGCCTGCGGGTCCTGCTCACCGGTAACGGCAGCAACTCCGTGGGCCTCCTGGAGGTCAAGGCCTACGGTCCGTGACGCCGCGGTGGGGGGGGGGGGCGCGCGCCGCCCCCCCCCCCCCCCCCCCCCCCACCGGCCGGCACGGGGGGGGGTTTATAATTTTTTTCTTTAGAACTCCC
>NZ_JBSFTC010000291.1:0-13644 GCF_053590415.1 Nonomuraea sp. NPDC003201 | reverse complement strand
CCCGCCCGAGCCGCCGGCCCCGTCGGCCACCGCCAGCAACCGGGGGCCGGCGTAGGCGGTGTCCTGGTTGCTCGTACGCACCAGGCCCGACTCCGACCGGGCCGCGTAACGGATCCCCAGCATCGTCGCCGTCTCTTCCACGGTGCTTCCCCTCCCCGACAGATAGTCGACGAGGAACGTGGCCAGCTCTCCACGGGCGGCGGTCTCGGCCAGCACCTGCTCCCAGTAGCCGGCGATCTCCTCGGCCGCCGCGCCCGCCGGCAGGTCGCACACCCGCCGGATGCGCGCCAGCGGCATGCCCAGCCGCCGCAGCCAGGCGATCAACCGGGCCCGCTCCAGCTGCCCCGGATCGTAGAACCGGTATCCGGACTCGCCGTCCACCGCGGCCGGTCGCAGCAACCCGAGCTGGTCGTAGAGCCGCAGGGCCTTCGGCGACAACCGCGCGGCCCGAGCGAACGCCCCGATCGTCAGCAGCCGCACCATTCCTCCTCGTCCCGGCCCCCGTGGCCGGTACCGACGATGCTGCGGCTTCACCCTAGGGGAAGGTCAACACCGCGCTTTTCGGAAACCAGTTCCGCATGCACAGCACAGGCAAGTTGCCAAAACGGAACCACATTCCCTATCTTTATCGGAACACGGTTCCGTTTATATCAGGAGGAAACAGAGTCATGCAGTACCGCACCTTGGGTCGTACCGGTGTGCAGGTCAGCTCCCTCGTGCTCGGCGCGATGAACTTCGGCAGGATCGGACGCACCACCCAGGACGACGCCACCGCCATCGTCGACGCCGCCCTCGAAGCCGGGATCAACCTCATCGACACCGCCGACATGTACAGCGACGGCGAGTCGGAGGAGATGGTCGGCAAGGCCATCGCCGGCCGCCGCGACGACATCGTGCTGGCCACGAAGGCGGGCATGCCGATGGGCGAGGAGCGCAACCATCAGGGCGGCTCGCGCCGCTGGCTGGTCACCGAGCTGGACAACAGCCTGCGCCGCCTCGGCGTCGACCATGTCGATCTCTACCAGATCCACCGGTGGGACCCGACGACCAGCGACGAGGAGACGCTGTCGGCCCTGACCGACCTGCAGCGCGCGGGGAAGATCCGCTACTTCGGCTCCTCGACCTTCCCCGCCCACCGCGTCGTCCAGGCCCAATGGGCCGCCCGCGAACACCACCTGAGCCGCTACGTCACCGAGCAGCCCAGCTACTCGATCCTGCAGCGCGGGATCGAGAGCCACGTCCTGCCCGTGACCGAGGAGTATGGGCTCGGTGTGCTGGTGTGGAGCCCGCTGGCCTCGGGCTGGCTGTCGGGCGCGATCCGGGAGGGCCGGGAGATCGCCACCAACCGCTCGGCGTTCATGCCACGGCGGTTCGACACCTCCATCCCGTCCAACCGCGCCAGGCTCGACGCGGTCGAGCGACTGGCGAAGGTCGCCGACGCGGCCGGGCTGACGATGATCCAGCTCGCGCTCGGTTTCGTGACCGCGCACCCGGCCGTGACCAGCGCGATCATCGGCCCCCGCACGCTGGACCACCTGCGCTCGCACCTCGCCGCCGCCGACACGGTGCTCTCCGCCGACGTGCTCGACGCCATCGACACGATCGTCGCGCCCGGCGTCGACCTGGCCCCGGACGAGAAGTACGACACCCCGCCCTCCCTGCTCGACCCGTCGCTACGCCGCCGCTGATCGCTCAGGGGGCCTCCCACCACACCAGGTTGGCGGCCACCTGGGCCACCGGCTCGATGATCTCCCACGCCTCGGCGATCAGCCCGTCGTCCAACCGCCAGATGTCGACGACCGCGATCTCTGGCCCGGCACCGGGGAGCCGGCGCCGCGAGTACATGACGACGTGATCACCCTCGGCCAGCACGTGATGGATCTCGACCTGCATGCCGGCGAGCGGGACGAGCGCGGCGCGTACGGCGGCGAGCCATTCCGCCTTGGTCGACGAGGTCGGACCCGGCCGGTGATGGACGAAGTCCTCGCTCAGCAACGGCGCGAGCGCATCGACGTCGCCCGTCGCGACCAGTGCAGTCAGCGCCCGCTGGACGATGCTCTTGTTGTCTGTGGTCAGGTTCCGCGTAGTCATGGCGGCAGTGTTTCGGCCGTTGCCCACGGTTGTCGATGAACTCGCATTTCATGGCGTCCGGCGCCACGAGGAGTAGCATCGACGGGCATGTACACGGTCGGGGAGCTGTTGCGGCAGTGGCGGCATCGCCGGCGAATCAGCCAGCTCGATCTCGCGATCGCCGCCGACGTCTCGGCTCGTCACGTCAGCCTGGTGGAGACGGGCAAGTCCAACCCGAGCGCCGACATGATCCTCCGGCTCGCGGATCAGCTCGAGGTGCCGTTGCGTGAGCGCAACCGGCTGTTGCTGGCCGCCGGCTTCGCACCCCGCTACGCCGAGCGGCCGCTCGACGGGGACGCGCTGTCGGCGGCCTGGGACGCGGTCGAGAGGGTGCTCCGCGCGCACGAGCCGTACCCGGCGCTGGTCATCGACCGCCGGTGGAACATCGTGATGACCAATCGCGCTCTCGACCCGTTCCTCGCGGACGTCGCCCCCGACCTGCTGCGGCCGCCGATCAACATGCTGCGCCTGGGACTGGACCCGCGCGGGCTCGCCCCTCGGATCGTCAATCTGGCCGAGATGCGCGTGGTGCTCCGTACCCGGATCGCGCGCCAGCTCGCCGCCGCTCCCGACCCCGAGCTCACCGCGCTCTACGAGGAGCTGCTGGCGCCCGGCTCCGAGGACATGAGCCACGCGATCGAGTCCGAGGTCGTGATCCCGATGATCTTCAACTTCGGTGGGCGGGAACTGCGGCTGTTCTCGACCACCACGACGTTCGGCACCCCGATGGACATCACGCTGGACGAGGTCGCGATCGAGTCGTACTACCCGGAGGACGCGGAGAGCGCCGCCTACTTCACGAACCTCGTCGCGCTTGACCTCAACCGCGGTTGAGATCCCAGAATTGCTGATCGCGGGCGGCGCGCCCGCATGTTCTGGATCCCCTTTCATCCCAGCCATGGAGACGTTTGTCATGACCAAAATCGTCGTCATCGGCGCCACCGGCAGGCAGGGCGGCGCCGTCGCCGACCTGCTTCTGCGGCGCGGTCACGAGGTGGTGGCGTACGTGCGCTCGGAGGAGTCCCCGGCCGCGAAGGCGCTTTCTGCTCAGGGGGCGCGGCTCGCCGCCGGTGACCTCGCCGATCCCGACGCGCTCCAGCGGGCCTGTACGGACGCCGACGCGGTTTTCGGCCTCTCGGTGCCGTTCGGCGAGGGCGGCAAGGACGAGGAGGTGGCGCAGGGACGCCTGCTCGTCGACACCGTCGCCCGCCTCGACGCCCACCTGGTGTACTCCTCCGTACGGGGCGGCGACCGGCTGGAGGCCACCAACGTCGGCCACGCCGACAGCAAGCAGCTCATCGAGGCGTATTTACGCGAGCAGCCGGTGCGCGCGACGGTGCTCGGCCCGCTGTACTTCATGGAGAACGCGCTCAACCTCGGCTTCAGCCGACTCGGCGACGGCATCCTCGCCAACCCGCTGACTCCCGGCAAGCCGCTCGACCAGGTGAGCGTCCTGGACATCGCCGGTCTGGCCGTACACGCGATCGAGAACCCCGATGAGCTCGTCGGCGAGCGGATCGACATCGCCTCCGACCGCGTCAGCGGGCAGGAGGCGGCCCGGATCCTGAGCGAGGTGCTGGGCCGGGAGATTCCGTACCAGCAACTGCCGCTGGACATGGTGCGGCAGTGGGCCGGCGAGGAGGTGGCCACGATGTTCGAGAGCTTCGAGAACAACACCGACTTCCTCGACATCGAGACCCTGCACGCCACGTACCCCGCCGTGCGATGGCACAGCTATGCCGAGTGGGCCAAGACGGTCGACTGGGACAGAGTCCTCGCAGGTTAGATCCCTGACCGGGGCCGGCTGACGGCTCATCCGGACGGTGTCGTGACGGTGGGTGCCTGCGGCGCGGAGACTTCCGCGGGCCTGGACCTCACCAGCCACAAGCCGGTGAACACGGCGCCGTCCAGGGTGACGACGCCGGCCGCGACGAAGGCGCTGTCGAGGCCGGACTCGAAGGACGCGCCGCCGACCTCCCGGGTGCGGACGACGGCTCCGAGCACCGCCACGCCGAGCACCGCGCCGATCTGCCGGGTGGTGCTGCTGATGCCCGACGCGAGGCCGTTCTCCTGCGGGCTGACCGCCTGGATGGCGGCGCCGGTCAGCGGGGACATGGTCAGGGCGAAACCGACGCCGACGATGGCCAGCCGCCACCACACGTTCCCGTAACCGGTGTTCGCGTGCACGAAGAACTGGGAGAAGAAGAAGGACGAACCCATGAGCGCGAAGCCCACCACGACCATCGCCGTGTTGGACACCGTGAACAGCCGCAGCGGCAGCATCGGCGTCGCGCCACGTCGTTCGACGACGACGAAGACGGCGAGGATCGCCACCGCGGCGGCGAGGGTGCCCGGGATCACCGGCGAGGTCCAGCCACGGGAGCCGCCCTCGATCAGCCCGAAGGTCAGCGCCCCCACGCCCAGCACGTTCAGGACCGTCCCCGGGAGGTCGATCGCCGGCGCGTTCGGATTGCGGGACTCGCTCAGGACGCGCATCCCGACCAGCAGCAGGATCGCGCCGATGGGCACGTTGACGAGGAAGATGGCGGGCCAGCCGAAGGCGTCCACCAGGATGCCGCCGGCCAACGGTCCGGCGGCCAGGCCGATCCCGCTGAATCCGGCCCACAGCCCGATCGCCTTGACCCGTTCCTGCGGAGCGGGATACGCGGCGGCGTGCAGGGCCAGCGAGGCGGGGCTCGGCGCCGCGGCCCCGATGCCCTGCACCACCCGGCCGGCGATCTGAGCGACCGCTTCCCGGGCCTGCTCGACTGCGCCTCAGTGCGGCCGAGCCGTCGGACGGCGGCCTGCTGTGAATAAGGGTGTGGGCCGTAAGTGAAGTCGATGCTCGACATCAGCTCTTGACCACCCTCGCGCGCAAGGTTACGGTCAGGGCCGTAAGTGAGCATGATTGAGCGTCCCGAGTGCCGTCCGCGGGCCGCCGATCCCATGACGTCAAGGGTGTGAGCCTGTGAAAAGACTGATGTCGGCATTACTCTCGCTCCTCACCGGAGCGACCCTCGCGCTCGTCGCCATGCCGGCACTTCCCGCTCAGGCCGGGATCTGGCACGAGTATCCGCCTGCGGCCAACCGGACCTGCAGCGACACCCGGACGTACAACGGCACCGCCTACCAGGTGTGCCTGGAGTTCAACTACGCCCGCACCCAGGTACGCGCCATCGCCTTCGTCAATCCGGGGGCGTACACGAACTTCCAGGTCAACCTGCGGCTCGCGTTCGGCGGCGGCGGCCCGACGATCACCGACTCGTGCCCCACGATGACCACGAACGCCAGCCGGGCCTGCTACACCGGGTTCACCGCCCTCAGGCGTACGTACGTGGTGGCCGACGCGGACGTCGGCATCGCCGGCGCGTGGATGACGCCCATCCGCGCCCTGGACATGCAGCTCTCGGGCAAGCAGCAAGAGAACTCGAACTGGTGCGGGCCCGCGGCCGCCCAGACGATCATCGCCACCATGGGCGTCTCCGCGCCCTCGCAG
Organism: Nonomuraea sp. NPDC003201; assembly: GCF_053590415.1. Taxonomy (NCBI): domain Bacteria; kingdom Bacillati; phylum Actinomycetota; class Actinomycetes; order Streptosporangiales; family Streptosporangiaceae; genus Nonomuraea; species Nonomuraea sp. NPDC003201. The sequence continues at coordinate 8,018 of NZ_JBSFTC010000291.1, read as the reverse complement.
TCCACCCTGGCGGACAAGATGGAGACCACCAGGTTCGGGACGATGCCGTGGATGATGAAGACCGGCATCAACGCGTACGTGCCGCAGGACTTCCCCTACGGCGACTATGAGGCCGCCGCCAGCGGGCTGCCCAGGATCCGCGGGCTGGAGGTCATCGTGAAGTCGCTGTCGCGGGGCAGGCCCGTGGCGGTGCTGGTCAAGCCGGGTCAGCTGCCCTGGTCACCCGACGCCCCCGGGGGCATCCGGCACTACGTCGTCATCCACGGGTTCGGCGGCCACGAGTGGTCGGAGCCGGGTTTCTGGCCGTGGGTGCCCGACAACTTCAAGGTGTGGGACCCGGGCGCCTCGCGGGAGGAGAACCTCACCGTCGACCAGCTCTACCACGCGGCGCTGGGCGCGGAGTTGAGCGACAGCATCTGGGCGATCTCGTCATGAGACCCGGCCGGCCGGGCGCACCGCCCGGCCGGTCCGAAACTCATCATCTGTCTCGTGACATTTACATCTGTCTGCTACGGGCCCTCACGAGGAGGATCGTTCGCGTAACCCCACCTCAAAGGGAGCATTCATGACCGTCTCACCCGTGGCCAAGACCGTCCGGATCGAGCGCACCTACGCGACCACGCCCGAGCACGTGTGGCGCCTGTGGACCACCAGCGCCGGCATCGAGTCCTGGTGGTCGCCCGACGGCTTCACCGTGAACGTCGGGAAGCTGGAACTGCGGCCCGGCGGCGAGCTGATCTACACGATGACCGCGACCGCGCCCGAGCAGATCGCGTTCATGGAGGGCGCCGGGCTGCCGCTGAGCACCGAGTCGCGCAAGACCTTCGTCGAGGTGGACGAGCCCACGCGGCTCTCCTACACCTCGCTGGCCGACTTCATCCCGGGGGTGGAGCCGTACGACTTCCTCACCGTGGTCGAGATCCGGCCCTCCGGCGACGGTGTCCACGTCGTCATGACCATGGACGCGATGCACGACGAGGAGTGGACCCAGCGACTGACGGCCGGCCGCGGCAACGAGCTGGACAACCTCGGCCGGGTCATCGACGCCGGAGAAGTCTGATCCTGTCACGCTCGTGGTGCGCATCGTCTCCCCCTGAACAGCCACGACACCGCCGCTCTCGCCCCACCCCTCCGCCGCCGCACGATCGGAGCGGATCCAGGTCGCCGGCGCGCCGGCCCGTCCAGGACTCCCACCCGTGCCGGATCCGGCACCCGGCCGCGGCCTCTACTCTGGTCAGCCAGGACGCGAGGACGGGCGGTGGGAGGATTGGCGGAGCTGTGGCGATCCGACCGCATCGTCCGGCTGGCGCCGGTCGGCGCGGTCGCCTGCAGCGCCCTGCTGCCGGTGGTGCAGGTGATGCTGGCGTTCGGCTACATGGGCAACGACACCCGCACGGGGCTGTGGAGCCTCGCGGCGGTGGTGACGTACCTGCCGCTGCACCTGCGCCATGTCTGGTACGCGGCACACGCGCGGCGGCCACCGGCCGGCGTCTGGACCTTCGCCGTGATGGCCGCCGTCATCCTCGGCGTCACTCCCTTGGCCGGGAACATGTGGCCGCGGTCGTACGCGGCCCTGGTGGTGTCGGCGCTGCTGGTGCTGCCGGCGCCGTGGTCGTACCTCGTGTACGTGACGGTGGCGGCCGCGGCGGCGCCGATCGCCTACGCGCTGGGGCTGCCGTGGACGACGGCGCCGTGGCTGCTGTTCTCGGTGCTGGGCGGGAGCGCGGCGCTGCTGCTGCTGGTCTGGCTCCCCGCCGCGCTGACACGGCTGCGGGCGGCCAGGGAACTGCTCGCCCAGCAGGCCGTGGCGCAGGAACGCCGCCGCCTCGACGACGATCTGCGCCGGAGCCTCGGCCGCGCGCTGGAGTCGATCGCGGTGCGCGGCGAACAGGCCGGGCGCAGGCTCGGGGGAGCCGCGCCCGAGGGCCTGTCGGACGAGCTGGCCGCGCTCGCCGACGACTCCAGACGTACGCTCGCCGACGCCAGGCAGCGCGTACGCGGCTACCGTCAGCCGTCGTTGCGCGCCGAGCTGGAGACCGCCACGACCCTGCTGGCCGCGGCCGGCATCGAGACCCGCCTCGAAATTCCGCGCGCCGGCGTCCCCGACGCCATCGCCCCGCAGTCCAGGGCCGCGCTGCGCGCGACGGTCACCCGGCTGCTGCGCGCCGACGCCGTACCCTCCTGCACGATCGCGGTGACCTCCACGGATGGCCGCCTTCGGCTGGAGCTGCGCACCGGCGAGGCCACCGAGACGATCGAGATACCGGCATGACCGCGTCCATCCCGCCCCGCTGGGTGCTGCGGCACCCGCACTGGCCGCTGATCGCCCTGCACGTGCCGCTGACCCTGCAGGTGCCGGTCTACACGATCCTCGGCATGGACGGCCCGCCCGGCAACCCGGTCGCCGCGATCCTGGGGGCCGCCGCGGCCGGCGCGATCCAGCTGCGGCACAGCCTCGCGGCGGCCCGGGGCGAGCGTCCCGCGGGCTGGCCCTGGAGCCTCGCGGCGCTGGTGCTGCTCGCGGACCTGCCGATCTGGTGGCTCGGCTCCAACTGGGAAGCCCTCGGGATCTTCGCACTCGCCTCGATGATGACCTTGCTGCGCGGCGGGTGGGTGCTGGCGGCGGCCGCCACGCTGCAGTTGACGGCCAACGCCACGAGGGAGGTGCTGACGATGCTGCAGAGCCAGGGCACGATCCCGCAGGCCGTCCTCCTCGGCCTGTACGCGGTGGTCGTCACCGGCCTGTACGCCGCGGCTCTGGTCGGTGGCGCCCGGCTGGTCCGGCTGCTGAACGAGCTGGACGCCGCCCGTACCGAGCTGGCCGCGACCGCCGTCGGCGAGGAGCGGATCCGGGTCTCGCGCGACCTGCACGACCTGCTCGGCCAGAGCCTGTCGGCGATCGCCCTCAAGGGCGACCTGGCGCTGCGGCTGCTCACCAGGGACGCCGTCGCCGCCCGCGCCGAGATCGAGAGCCTGACCGGCGTGGCCCGCGACGCGCTGCACGACGTACGGGCGATCACGCGGGACCAGCACGCCGTGTCGCTGCGTACGGAGATCGACGGGGCCGCGGCCCTGCTCGGCGCCGCAGGCGTGGAGACCCGGCTCGACGTGGCCGACCTGCGCTCGCTGCCCGCGTCCGCGCAGAGCGCCCTGGCCTGGGCCGTCAGAGAGGGCACCACGAACCTGCTGCGCCACAGCGAGGCCGGCTCCTGCGCCATCACGCTTTCCCGGCAGCACGGGAGAATACGGCTGGAGATCGTCAACGACGGCGTCCGCGGCGCCGCCGGCCTTGGGAGCGGCTCCGGACTCGCCGGAGTGGCCGAGCGGGCCGAAGCCGTGTCCGGCTCGTCCGAGGCCGGTGTCCGTGACGGCCGGTTCCGGCTGTCGGTCGAGGTTCCCGAGGAGGTCGCGTGATCCGCGTGCTGATCGCCGAGGACATGCACATGATCAGGTCCGCGCTGGTCGCGTTGCTGTCGCTGGAGGACGACATGGAGGTGGTCGCCGAGATCGAGCGCGGGGACGAGGTGCTGGACGCCGCGCTGCGGGTACGCCCCGACGTCGCGGTGCTGGACATCGACATGCCGGGTCTGGACGGGCTGTCGGCGGCCGAGCAACTGTTCGCGCAGCTTCCCGACTGCCGCACTCTCGTGCTCACGGGGCTCAGCCAGCCGGGCAACCTGCTGCGCGCGCTGAAGGTGCACGTCAAGGGCTTCATCGTGAAGGACGCCCCGGCGCAGACCCTCACGGACGGGATCAGGCGCATCGCGGCGGGGGAGCGGGTGATCGACCCCGAGCTCGTCGCCGCCGCTCTCGAGACCGGCAGCAGCCCGCTGACGGCCCGCGAGACCGAGGTGCTGCGCGCCGCGGCGAGCGGCAACCGCGTCGCCCAGATCGCCACCCAGCTCTCGCTCTCGCAGGCCACGGTGCGCAACTACCTGTCGAACGCGATCAGCAAGGTGGGCGGGCGCAACCGCATCGACGCCATCCGCATATCTCGCGACGCCGGCTGGCTCTAGACATGTCAGTGCTCGGGCTGTCAGCGGTCGGGGGTGAGGAGGGGTTTGACGTCCAGGATCGGGGTCGCGTCGAGGGCTTCGAGGTTGCTGACGTGGACGCGCGCGCCGTCGATGGCGAGGATGTGGACGACGTGCAGGCCGATCGGGTTGGGACGGTCGGGCGCGCGGGTGGCGAAGACGCCGGAGAGCGGCCGGGTGGTGTCGCCGCGCGGGTGCACGGTGAGCGTGTCGCGGTCGGCGCGGTCGAGCCAGGTGAGCAGCAGGACGTCGGCGCCCGGGATCAGGCCGTCCAGGGCGGGGGCGTACCGATCGTCGAAGACGAGCCAGGCGTCGGGCGCTCCCTCATCGGGCTGCCGGGGCGCCGCCGCCCGATCGGTCAGCGTCGACTCGACGCGCCCGATCGGGCGCAGCGTGTATTCGGTCAAGGGTCCTGGATCCTCTCACTCGGTCTCGGTCGCGGACGCTTGTTCGATAGGGAAGAAAACCGGGCTGAGCAGGTACTGCGCGCGATCCGGTGTCGGCTCGTTGGCCAGCAGGGGCAGGATCACGCGCCGCAGCTCGATGATCATATTCTCCAGTTCGTCGCGGTTGAGCCAGACGGCGTGCTGCCGGTAGCCGACCAGGTCCGCGGCCGGCTCGGCGTTGTCGCGATCGAGGTAGGCGTTGAACTCGGCCACCAGCACGGCCATCGACGTGGCGAACACGCGCCGGTGGTCGTCGGGCGACAGCGCCGCCGCCGCGTCGGCGTCCACGATGACCCGGTCAAGGCGTAGCCGGTAGCGGCGTTCCACCGCGCCGCGCACGCGCCGCTCGTCGGCCACCTCCAGGATTCCGTTGGCCGCGAGCAGGTCGACGTGCCGGTAGATCATGGCCTTCGAGCTGTCGGGGATGCGGGCGCACAGTTGAGCGGTGGTGAGTTCGCGCCCTCCGCGCATCGCGTGCACGATCCGCAGCCGTACCGGATGCGCCAGCAGTTCCAGGGTGTCCACCTCGCAACGGTCTCATGCTGTGCCACCATTACACAAACACGAGAACGGTGGCTATCTCTAGTGCGGGAACGCCTTCGGCGGGCGGGGCGTCACCTCGTCGCGGAACGCCTCGATGACGGAGTGGACCTGGCGCATGAGCACGGTGTCCCGGAGCCGGTCCAGGTAGAGCGAGCGCCGGGCCAGCGCGTCGAGGTCCACGGCGAAGTAGATGGCCATCAGCGGATTGACGAACAGCTCGCTGCCCTTGGTCCTTTCGGTGAAGCGCACATCCCCGAACTCGCCGCGCACGGCCGCCGCGATCGAGCCGTTCACGATGCTCGGGTACGCCGGCAGCTCGGCCTGGGCGTGGGCGACGGCGTCGAGGTAGAGCGCGCCCGCCTTCGTGGACCTGGAGACGGAGAACGCGCCCAGGTAGGCGCCGTCGCGCTCCAGGGCTGCCAGGTTCTCCAGGACCTGTGCGTGGTTGACGCCGTGATAGGCGTCCACCCCGAAGCCCAGGCAGGCCACGATCTTCTCGGGGACGTCGAGGGCGTGGGCGGCGGCCAGGCTCGTCATGTCGTCGGCCGGTGTGCCGAGACCGGCCTCGTCGCCGCGCATGAGGATGTCGGTACCGCCGTCCACCAGGACGACCGCGTCCAGGTCGAGGTGCGCGGCGAGCTTGGCGTACGCGGCCTGCAGCGGGCGGACGCCGACCTTGGGGAAGGCGTACACGGTCGACGGCTGGCCGTGCGTGGCCAGCCAGCGGGCCAGGCAGCCCTCGGGGAAGTACCAGTCGCGGGCCTCGGTGTCCGGGCGTATCTCCGCGACGTCCTCGAACAGCCAGACGTCGAGGTCGAGCGCGTCGAGGTGGCTGAACGACAGGTTCGCCAGGTGCACCTCCTTGCCGGCCTCCCGGAGGGTCAGGGCGAGGGGTAACCCGGCGTACACGTCGGAACCTCCGCCTGCGCCGGCGACGAGGATCCGGCTGCAACGCTCAAGCCGGGTGGACAGGGGCGATCCGAACATGCATCACATCTTGCACTGTGGACAGCACGATCAGCGTCCCGTAATCGCTCGCGCCGCAGGCGTCGGCCCGGGGTTCGGGGCCGTTCATCGGCGGGCGCTGCGATCAATGTGGCAGAGTGCGGGGCATGAAGCCCGATTTGCGTCTCGACGTTCCGGCGGACTTCGACGACTCCGATGCCGACTCCCAAGTCCATCCGATGGCCAGGTTGCTGTTCCCCGCACGGACCGCCGCGGAAGCGTTCGGCAAGGCCCAGGAGTGGGTGGGGGCTCACAACGTATTTCTGGTGGACGTCTCGTGGGACTACGCGACCGGTGAAGCAGAACCGTACGTCCTGAGCATCTACTTCGTCTTCGAGGACGAATCCGAGCCGGCGTGAGCCACGGCCCGGCGCGGGCGGTGGCGAAGTGAAGGCTGATCGGCAACCACAGCGAGCGGGTCGCGACGTGGGCCGCGGCCGTCATGGTCCCTCCCGTCAGGGCGAGCGAGAGCGTTCCCCACAGCGTGGCGTTGACGTTGACCAGATGCGTCGCGCCGAACAGCACGGCGGACACGACCAGGGTGATCACGGTGCCGGTATGTTCCTCCACGATGCGGAACAGGACCCCGCGGAACAGGAGTTCCTCGGCGACCGCGACGCTCGCCATCATGCCGGCGGTGCCGACGAACCCGCCGAAGGAGCCCCGGGACACCTCCCGCAGGCCACCGAACATCGCGACCAGCAGCACGGGCAACCGGAACGCGCGGAGCCGGCGCCGGCCCGTGGAGGAGGCGGCCTGTGACAGAGCCATGGCGGATCCTTCCGTTCGGGTCTCCGCAGTGATCCTGCGGCAGAAGGGAGGCTAGGGAACGGAGCGGGCCATGCCATCCCACCGGAAGGGACATTCGGGATAGCTCTCACAGGGGATGGGACGAGTTCAGGGTGAGGTCCGGGGGAGGGCGAGGGCCAGGATGGCTCCGCCGTGAGGGGCGTTGGCAGCGGTGAGGGTGCCGCCGTGCAGGCGCGCGTTCTCGGCGGCGATGGCCAGGCCCAGACCGCTGCCCTCGGTACGGGTACGGGCGGCGTCGCCTTTGGTGAACCGGTCGAAGACGTGGGGCAGAAGGTCGGCGGGGATGCCGGGCCCGTCGTCGGAGACGGTGACGACGATCCGGTCGGCACCGGACTGGACCTGGATGAGGACCGACACCGCCGGGCCGCCGTGCCGCAGCGCGTTGCCGACGAGGTTGGCGAGGATGACATCGACCCGGCGCGGGTCGAGGCGGACGCGCAGGCCCGGGGGGACGTCGGTGCGGACCCGATCGTGCCAGTGCCGCAGATCGAGCGTCTTGGCGATGAGCTCGCCCAGGTCGACCTCGTCGAGATTCAGTACGGCGGTGCCGGCGTCGAAGCGGGACACCTCGATCAGGTCCTCGACGAGGCGGGTGAGCTTGCGCGTCTCGTCGGAGACCAGCTGCAGCGCCTCGGCGGTGAGCGGCGCGAGGCGGCCGGAGGCGGCGTCGGCGTCGAGGACTCCGGTGACAGCGCTCATGGCCGCCAGCGGCGTACGCAGCTCGTGGGAGACGTCGGCGGCGAACCGCCGCGCCCGCGCTTCCATGTCGCGCAGTGCGGCCGCGTCGGCCTGGAGCGTGGCCGCCATGGTGTTGAAGGTGCGGCCGAGGTCGGCGAGTTCGTCGTCGCCGGTGACGCTCACGCGGGTGTCCAGGCTGCCTCCCGCCATCTGTTCCGCGGCCGCGCGCAGCCGCCGTACCGGTCGCAGCAGTCTGCGCGCGGCCAGCAGCGCGGGGACGATGGAGGCCAGAGCGACGGGGAGGGCTCCGGCGCGGGCGGCGGCCGCCAGGCTGTCCACGTCCTGCTGCTGGGAGGCCAGGGAGAGGGAGGCGTAGGCGACGAGCGGCGGGGAGCCGTGCGGGCGTGCGGCGGTGGTGACGGGAAGGGCCACGGCCAGCCAGGGCGTCCGGGCGTGGTGGAAGCGCTGGGCCAGCGCGGTGCGCGCCGAGGCCGCCTGGTCG